>JBLIIE010000001.1:0-109356 GCA_047634635.1 Granulosicoccus sp.
TGTAGAGCTGTGGGCAATAACCTGGATTCAGCATAAATATATGGAGACCCCGTGGGGGCGAGCCATGTTCCAGGTATTACTGGGCGGCTCGCTGGTTCTCGCTGCGGGCATTCTTATTGGCGTGGCATAAAATCAGTCTAGCACGGCTTAACTCACACGGCTTCTGATTACACTTGACTGGACACAAGCCTTGGTCAGTGCGCTCTCACAAGTAAACCGCATCCTTATTTGAGCTCCATAGTGAGAACATTCATGTCAAACAGAAGCTGCACCACTTAAATCTATGAGCGCTGCACTATCCGACAACAGAGCATTAATCGGAATGCTAAAAGCAGTAGTTGTATTTTTTCCTTGCCTATCTGATTGAGCGCCTTGCCGTATAAATATGATGTCTGCACTCACCCAGGCAGGCGGTCAAGCTCAAGCCTGAAATTGGCGTTATGCGGCAATTTTTCCCTCAACTGGGACGCACATTGTCTTAATAACAAGTTTAAATCAACGGTCGTTTTTACCACCTGGTTTGTAGCGTTAAAAACAGACAGTTGATTAATGCAAATATTTGCTGCAGAAGCCGCTTTCACAATATTCGACACTGTTCTTATTACATCACCACCAGATTTCATCAAAATTTCTGCCAACTCGGCATTAACAACAACAACCTGCATGTCGTTGTTCAGTTCGTGCTTGACTGTCGTCAGCAACGACGACAACAGCTCTGTTTGACGCGTCTGCAAGTACTCTGCTACCAAAAACATGCACAACTTGCACGCGATGTTAGAACTGCCGAAGTCGCTGGCAATTTGAGTAGCAGTACGGAGACAAACGATAGTTCGCGCAACAATGCGATGATCAGGCACAGCGCTAGCACCAGCGCATCCTACATTACCGGGTATAGCGTACTCGCATTTGTCGTCGGCATGGCTGGCTACGAAACTGCTACAAGCGGTCGTATTTTACAGATTCAGAGTCAACAGTAATACTGGTTTGACCGAGATCGATGGCACTAAGCCCAAAGCCTAATCTACCGATCGGAGTTATTAGGCTAGCCACAGGTGATGCGTTTTCTGTAAATTCAGGTACTTGATAAAATGTCGGGACGTAGGTCCCAACACGCAACGCTATGATCGCCCTACACTCGTCTAGGTTTTCATACATGGTTACTAGTGTTTTACGCAGTCTTAACGCCAATACTCTGACTGATGGATCTGCTTGAGCATCGAAGCTGTCTGGTTTCCCCAGCGCATCGACCCCAACAGAAAAAGCTTTGATACGATCCGCATGTCCTACCAGAGTTTGGTTTACGATGTAACTCAGGAACGCAGACATCTGAGGGGCGCCAGAAAACCGCCTCTCAGCAAGAACACGTGCGAGTTCTGCTCGAATTAACGACTCATCTGATTCGATCTTTAACGTTCGAGGGGAATCCGTATTCATTTTTCTTTATTTTCTCTGAATAGCGTCTTAGAAATAGCTCACCAAGTATCGATTAGAATAGTGCTAACGAAATACTGAACGGCTTCGGAAGATCCTTTGTTACAAGTGAGAGTTTCCATGACCAATGTAAATATATGATCAGAATGCGGATAGTATTCGTCAGATTAGGTATGGGTAACGTAAGGAATCGTGCTGTCTCGCCTCACACTTGTAGCCGAACTCAATCTTGTATTAAGGTACAACTACTAAATTCTTATGGGAATTTTCACTGGTCGCTTCCAGCTCGTATGGTTACCATTGCAGCCAAAGCAGCAAATAATGAAACGCCACTAACGTGACTTCCCTCAACAGAGTGAACAATGCTGCCACTATTTTAGTGGTCGAAGACGACCCTAGAATACAGGAGTTGATTAAGACTTCTCTGGAAACTGAGGGGTTCTCCGTATTCGAAGCAGCATCAAGCGAGGCCTTATACCGCATTCTGGCAGAAGAGGCCATCGACCTGATCACAATGGATATATTGCTTGATCGCGAAAACGGACTTGATCTTGTAAGAGACATCCGCAAACGTAGCGAAATCCCAATCATTCTGGTGACTGGTCGAGTAGATCTGATCGACACAGTCCTAGGGTTGGAACTTGGCGCTGACGATTACATTACTAAGCCTTTTCTCATTAGAGAATTAATTGCGAGAGTTCGCTCAGTGCTTCGACGCGCGCGCATCGCAGCCGTGCCTGCGGCCCGAATTCGACCCGCTGAGACGGAAAATGATTTCGATTTTCTGAAATTCGGGAACTGGACCTTCATTCCGGCTTCGCGCGAATTAAGAGATGTCAATGATGAACCTGTCGCCCTAACAACAACAGAATACGATTTATTGGAGATTTTCGTATCCAGTCCTCAGCGTGTGCTGACACGTGATCACCTAATGGAGACATTAAACGGCAGACACTGGCAGCCCAGTGATCGAGTGATTGACAATCATGTCGCGCAGCTTAGAAAAAAACTGGAATCAACGGACGAAGCTGAGTGGATAAAAACAGTTCGTGGAGTTGGCTATCTTTTTACCGGCAAAGTATCCAGAAGCACGCAAACGCAAGCTTAGTGCTAGTGAACCATTGGAAAGATAGAAGCCCCACACTTAAGCTGTATAGAAGCCAGAACGATTAATTCCAGACACACACCTTTCTAAGCGTTTTGCCTTTCTTCAGATATTTGCGCGTTTGACCCAGCTGCAGCTGCACGTCAAACACAGAACCTACATCAATATAAGTGTGCTCAGGCGCTTGCTGGGCCAATTCATAAATGATTATGTTCGACAACACACCGGCACAAAAAAGAAAGACTTCATTCTGATTCTCGTTAGATTGAAGATAAGCAAGCATCTCCTGCCTTAATCGATCATGATCATTGACCCACGAGTTGGGACCCACGCTAAAGCGTTTGTTTATCTCCAATGGCAAATTGTCAACATTTGCCCTTTCATGGCAAACAATATTCACTGTTCGCCGGGCCAGCGCAGGCACTGTGCTTGACTGGAACGCACTATAATTGGAATTTACGAGCACATTCGCCCAAGTTAGCTGTTGCTCTCGCTGATTAGCCGCCTGCTTCAAATGATCAAAACTAGCTTGCCCGACACAGCACGGGCAGGCAATACCCACGAAATAGTCATCATGTTTATAAGCTAGGGATTTCGCCAACAAGCTACGCTGCTGCTCTTGCTGTACATCCCCGGGGACGTATTTATGCTCACCATTGTACTTGGCAGATAAATCAATACCCTGACCCTCTATGATCATCATTTCGCCATCACCGAAACGAACTAGAGAGAAATTTTCCTGACTTTCTATACGCCGGGTAAAGTAAATTAACTCAGCGTGAAACTGTTTTGCGGACGCACTGTTGCGAGCATTCTTGTAATCCTCATCAGACAACGCTACAAGCGTGGGCTGTGCAGGTTTCGCACCTGCCTTGAGTCGGTTGAACAATGACATTAATTCCATGATGGTCTTTCTTCGAGTTAACGCACTGATAGTATAAACAGGCTCTGCAAGATAATCGAAGCTTCATACAATTGATTCAGAATCCAGCTGTAGCTAAGCGTTCAGCAAAGTACTAAGCAAAGTCAGAAGGACAATCTCAACGACCTACGCGGCCCGACCTACGCGGCCCGACCTACGCGGCCCGACCTACGCGGCCCGACCTACGCGGCCCGACCTACGCGGCCCGACCTACGCTTATTCTGAACTTACATTTCTATGCGCTTTTCGTAGCAGAGTTTGCTCGTGGCAAAGCGATACAACGCTGCACCATAACTACTGCTCAGAATCCCAACCCACAGGTCAGTGCACCACCCGGTACAGAATTTTCAAAATATGTCTTGAAACCTCTCAAATGTAATAGGCTAAATACATAAATAAATGACATTATTCAGTCTATATTACCAAAATAATCGATAAAATAAGTTTTTTACACTGTTTAAACGATAATTACAGACAGATTGACTAACTAAATACTCCCATACTCTCGCAACCCCTTACGCGCCTCTCTTCGATGCTGCACAAAGGACTCAGTCTGATAAATGGCAATTTAAACGATGCATCCAAACACACTCTCAAAAACCCTCGATCTAGACGTGCTACGTACACAACTACGCAACAAATACGGTATGCGGGAACAGGATGTTATGGAGGAGCTTTTGGTGGCTCTGTCACTGACAGACGAAGAACTCTGCATGATCGAGCAACGAGCGGCTGCATTAGTCAGAAGACTGCGTGACAAAAACGCACCCACGATGATGGAAAGCTTTCTATCAGAGTATGGATTATCGACTCCCGAAGGCGTAGGTCTCATGTGTCTGGCGGAAGCCCTGCTAAGGGTACCCGATGCGACAACTATTGATGAGTTGATAGCGGACAAACTTGAGTCGTCAGATTGGGCAGCCCATTTGGGACAGTCTAGTTCACCATTGGTCAATGCATCCACATGGGCACTATTACTCACAGGTCGATTACTTGATGACGGTGACCACCCTACCCAGTCGTTGGCCACATTGCTCAAACGCGTAGGTGAACCAGTTGTTCGTAAAGCCGTTGCGCAAGCGATGAAGTTGTTGGGCAAGCAATTCGTGCTTGGGGAAAATATTGAACAGGCGATTAGTGCGGCGCAAAAGTTTGAACGCACTGGATACACCTATTCCTATGACATGCTGGGAGAGGCGGCCTTTACGTTTCACGATGCCGAACGGTACAAACAATCCTATGCACATGCTATCGACCAACTGGCAAAGGTTACCGGAAACACCATTAGTAGCAGGCCCGGAATCTCGGTAAAACTCTCTGCACTACACCCTCGCTACGAATACAGTCACAAACCTACAATGATGACTGCGATGCTCGATTCCGTGCATTTTCTGGCAGCAAAGGCCGCTACTGCAGGCGTTGGTTTCAATATTGATGCGGAAGAAGCCGATCGACAGGACATATCGCTGGATATTATAGAGTCCTTACTAGCAGATCCAGCGCTAGGCTCTTGGGACGGTTTAGGTATCGTGGTTCAGGCTTATAGCCGTCGTGCCTTGCCACTCATCGAGTGGCTAATTGCAGCAGCACACAAGTACGATCGAAAAATCATGGTACGCCTAGTAAAAGGTGCGTATTGGGATAGCGAAATAAAACAAGCCCAAGAACTCGGGCTAGCCTCTTTTCCAGTTTTTACTCGCAAGGCAAACACCGATGTCAGCTACTTGGCTTGTGCCGAACGATTACTGGCAAACCGAGATCGGGTCTACCCTCAGTTTGCCACGCACAATGCCCACAGCGTCAGCGCGATAGTCCAAATGGCTGGTGATGATGCTGAGAGCTATGAATTTCAGCGTCTTCATGGCATGGGGGAGTCGCTACATGACTCTGTGCGAACACACGATAAGACCCGTTGCCGAATCTATGCACCCGTTGGGGCTCACCGCGACTTACTCGCCTATCTGGTCCGTCGATTACTAGAAAATGGTGCAAACAGTTCATTCGTTAATCAGATCGTAGACCTAAATATTAGTGAAAAGGACGTTGCCCGGTGTCCAGTGACAGAGGTTCGAAATACGACGTCTTTGGTTCACCCGAATATTGCTCCCCCCATGAACTTGTATCACCCCGAACGCGTGAATTCCAAAGGATTTCGCATTAACGACCCTGCGTCAATAACTCGGCTGCTCGACGAGCGCGACAGGTACAAAACTTCTCAATGGTCTGCTGTCTCAGCCTTGTACGCAACACAAGACTCAACTCAATCAATTCCCATTCATTCTCCAAACGACGATTCGGATGTAGTGGGATCTTTCAGCCCTGCAAGCCAAGCTGATGTGGACAACGCACTACTCGTAGCAAGAGAGTTTAGACAAATCTGGGCTAGCACACCTATGCAGACGCGCTCTCAGGCATTACTCGCCGCCGCAGATGCCTATGAAGAGCACACAGCAGAATTTTGTGCTCTTCTTTGCAGAGAGGCAGGCAAAACGCTCAACGACGCGATTTCTGAAATTCGTGAGGCGGTGGATTTCCTTAGATATTACTCGGTGTTTGCCAACGACTATCAACATGAAAGCTCAGTCGCAGATTCGAACCCTCACGGCGTGATGGTCTGCATAAGTCCTTGGAATTTCCCATTAGCGATATTCACTGGGCAAATCGCTGGAGCGCTAGTAAGCGGCAACGTTGTTCTTGCAAAGCCAGCTGACCAAACCCCCCTGGTTGCGACCAAGGCCGTAGCGTTGCTGCACGCCGCAGGAATTCCTGTTAACGCTCTGCAACTTATTCTGGGTACCGGCGCAACTGTGGGGAAACAGCTAACCTCAGCACCTTCAGTTAGTGGCGTGTGCTTCACAGGTTCAACGGCAACTAGCCGGCTCATTGAACGTTCACTAGCGTCTCGAACCCAATCAGACATCTACCACGGGGCTAACGCAAACCCATTATTAATGGCCGAGACCGGAGGTATAAATGCAATGATCGTAGACAGCTCTGCCTTGACAGAACAAGTCGTCAGAGATTGCATCATGTCTGCATTTCAAAGTGCTGGACAACGATGTTCAGCATTAAGGATCGTTTATGTGCAGAAAGAGGCAGAGCAGCGCCTGATCACCATGCTAACCGGTGCAATGGACTGTCTGACGATGGGAAACCCGTGGCAGTTATCGACAGATCTTGGTCCAGTCATTGATGAAGCTGCCTACAACAGCATTAGTAAATACATTGCACACCAGACCTTGGCCGGCGCTCTGATTCATCAAACCCAATTACCAGAAAGCGTAAAAACCAGCACAGATAGTCGCAAGTTATGGATAGCCCCAACGCTAATCCGGGTAAAGGGTATTCACGAAATGAAACAGGAAATTTTCGGACCTGTACTGCATCTGGCTACTTTTGAAGCGAAGAATTTAAGCGCGGTTGTTAAAGAGATAAATACATCCGGCTATGGTCTGACGTTTGGCTTGCATACGCGAATTGACGATCGGGTTCAGCGAGTGATCGACAGCATCAATGTTGGTAATGTTTATGTAAACCGCAACCAGATTGGAGCCGTGGTTGGGTCTCAGCCTTTTGGTGGCGAAGGTTTATCAGGCACCGGACCAAAAGCTGGAGGGCCTTGGTATATTCCCAGACTGATGAATGTTCCAGCTAATAAAAACACAGTTGCTGACGACAAAACTTCAGAGCTCAATGGTTTAATTTTGCCAGGCCCTACGGGGGAGAGCAATCACTGGCGTACCGTGCCTAGATCGCTAGTCCTGATCATAAATAAGGACTCAGCTTTGTGTGATGATGCAAGGACTCTAGCTATTAGTCTGGGCTGTAAAACTATCGATATTAGTGAGGCTGATGCACGCTCAGGACTACGATCCATAATCGATGAGTATGACATTGCTGTGGTCTTAGCCCCTGAGGCGACCCAGAGTCAGTTACTGACTTATCGCAAGCAACTGGCGGAGATGAATGGGCCGCTAATTCCACTTACGAATACAATCACACGACCTGAACAATTCCTTCTTGAGCGACATGTATGCGTCGACACAACAGCTGCCGGAGGAAATGCTAGTCTGCTTGGAGCAGCAGACTAGCACCTACTTTTGTTTGACTTACTATAAGTCAGCAAGAATTGAGTTGACGCTATCTTTAGCATCACCAAATAGCATCCGCGTGTTTTCTTTAAAGAACAGCGGATTTTCAACACCGGCATAGCCAGTTGCCATGGAACGTTTCGAGACAATGACCGTCTTGGCTTTCCAGACTTCCAGAACCGGCATGCCGGCAATAGGGCTATTGGGATTGTCTAGGGCGGATGGATTAACTATGTCGTTGGCGCCGATGACAATGACAACATCAGTTTTAGCAAGATCCTCGTTAATTTCATCCATTTCCAACACCAGGTCGTAAGGCACGTTAGCCTCTGCCAACAGCACATTCATATGCCCTGGCATTCGTCCCGCTACGGGGTGAATAGCAAATCTGATATTGATACCAGCACTTTTAAGCTTGTTGGTGAGCTCTGACACTGGGTGTTGCGCATGAGCGACCGCCATACCGTAACCGGGAACAATAACAACAGACTCCGCATCTTTGCATAGCTGTGCAACCTCGTCTGCGTTGATGGCCGTAACTTCGCCTTGCTCTTCATCTACTCCTTCAGGACCGACACTTGGAGTCGCATCACCCCAGCCACCCATGATGACGCTGAAGAACTTGCGGTTCATAGCTCGGCACATGATGTAACTTAATATCGCTCCACTGGAACCTACCAAAGCACCAACAACAATCAGCAAATCGTTGGACAGCATAAAACCTGTAGCTGCAGCTGCCCAGCCTGAGTAACTGTTCAGCATGGATATAACAACGGGCATGTCGGCACCACCGATAGCCATCACCATGTGAACACCAAATGCAAATGCAAACAACGTCATGACAACCAGTACAAACGTACCCATGCCTGTATTATTTTGATCGTAGGCACCGACTCCTGTTTCAGGAGCTGTACCGATAAAAACGAACAAGAGGACCAGGCAAGCAACACCAATACCAAGATTAATCATGTGCCGACCAGGGAGAATTAACGGCTTACTACCAAGCTTGCCACTAAGCTTTCCAAATGCCACTACGGAACCAGTAAAGGTCAAAGCTCCGATCAGAATGCCGAGGTAAATTTCAACATCATGGATGGTTCGCTCCACACCTACATGGTATGAATCTGGAGTCAGGTAACTAGCAAAGCCAACGAGTACCGCAGCCAGACCAACAAAACTGTGCAAGATCGCAACAAGTTCGGGCATATCCGTCATTTCGACACGACGGGCCAGAAAAGCACCAATAGCGCCACCAATACCAACGGAGACCAGCAAAATTCCATAACTGGAAACACCATCACCGATAATGGTTGCAAGGATGGCTATTGCCATACCAGCCATACCAGCCTGGTTGCCTCGCCTTGCAGTTTCCTGCTTGGAGAGCCCAGCCAGACTCAAAATAAACAAAATTGCCGCAATGATGTAAGCAGCTGTAACCATTCCACTATTCATCATCTTATTTCCTGAACATCTTTAGCATGCGCTGAGTGACGAGAAAGCCACCCGCTATATTTATGCTCGCAATGAGCGTTGCCACGGCCGAGAGAAACACGACGAACCCAGACGTAGAGGAGATTTGTAACAAGGCCCCCACGACAATAATTCCGCTTATCGCATTAGTGACACTCATCAATGGTGTGTGTAACGCGGGTGAAACGCTCCAGATAACTTGATATCCAATAAAACACGCAAGCACGAAGACAGTGAAGTGACTCATAAAGTCAGGTGGCGCAACACTTCCAACCAACAACAATGCAATCGCTGCGATTCCAGCCCCAATCAAGCCGCCACCTATTCCGCCAGTTTTAACCGCAACAGCCGGTGCGACAACCTTAGCGGCTTTTACAGGCTTAGGTGCCGCTGACAATCTAGGCGGCGGCGGCGGCCAGGTGATTTTCCCACCTTTTATTACCGTCGCACCTCGAATGACTTCGTCATCCATATTAACGTTCAGTTGTCCGTCTTTCTCTGGAGTAAGGTCCGCTAATAGATGGCGTAAATTCGTGCTGTATAACTGGCTCGATTGTGCCGCCATACGGCTTGGTAGATCTGTGTAACCGATCAAAGTGACGTCGCCGTGTTTGATCACTTTATCTGCCTGGGTAAGCTTGCAGTTTCCACCTCGTTCTGCCGCTAGATCAACAATAACGCTACCCGGTTTCATGGACTCAACCATGTCAGTTGTGATGAGCTCAGGGGCTGGCCTTCCAGGTATCAGCGCCGTGGTAATTATAATATCTACCTCCTTTGCCTGCTCTCGAAACAAAGCCATTTCAGCATCAATAAATTCCTTGCTCATGACTTTGGCGTATCCGCCCTCACCGGCACCATCTTCCTCTTCATCAAATTCGAGCATCAGAAAGTCAGCGCCCATACTCTCAACTTGCTCAGCAGCTTCTGGACGAGTGTCGAATGCTCTGACGATGGCACCCATACCACGCGCAGCACCGATAGCCGCCAAACCAGCCACCCCTGCACCAATCACTAACACCTTCGCAGGTGGCACTTTTCCTGCAGCCGTTATTTGACCAGTAAAAAAACGACCAAATTGATTTGCTGCTTCAACGACGGCCCGGTAACCACCTATGTTGGCCTGCGAGCTTAGCGCATCCATTTTTTGGGCGCGTGACAATCGCGGCACCGAATCCATGGCCAACACGGTGACATCGCGTGCTGCAAGCTCGTTCATGAGCGTCTCGTTTTGTGCTGGCCAAACAAATCCGATTATCACGGTACCGGGTTTCAATTGAGCCACTTCATTGCCTTCAGCCGACCCAAGTGCTGGAGCTCTCACTTTCAGTATGACATCAGCATGCTGATAGACGGCGCTAGCATCGGGTACTATCTCTACACCAGCTTCGGTATAGAGTTCATCGGCGATATTCGAAGCTTTGCCGGCGCCACTTTGCACGCAAATGCGATGGCCGAGTTTCATGATGTGAACTGCAGTTTCCGGAGTCATTGCGACGCGTTTTTCGCCCGCAAATGTTTCCGTAGGAATTCCGATTAGCACAATTGTCTCCGATACCAAGTTACTGAGTAATTATTAAAAGTAATAACAACGGCCCAAGTTTATATACGGTCGGCACGTTGCAGATATTTATACTGCATAATTGTTGGGCGTGACTATCAATACTAATTATGTATTTGCCCCCCCAAAGCTCCGCGGCTATTTGCGAGAGGCTCGTCGCACATACTTCGCTGCGCTGGCTGCAACCTCATCCAAAGGCGCTGGCTTGAGCCCCAGCTCTTCAAGAATTTCATTCGCACCACGAAAGAGCAGCATTTCAGCTACTTTAACGCCCAAATCCACAGCTTCATTGTGATGTGCCGTAGCATCCGCTGTTACAACGCGCCTGCCATCTGGACTCGCAACTAAACCTCGTAGCCAGATTTTTTCACCGTCCATCTGCGAGAACGCCGCAATAGGGACCTGGCATCCGCCGTCGAGACGGGCGCTTAATGCCCGTTCAGCTTGCACTCTGTAGCTACTCATCTGGTGGTGTAGCTTGTCCATCAACGCAATGTTAGCTTCGTCGTCTTCCCTGGTCTCTATTCCGACAATTCCCTGCCCTGCCGCTGGCAAGCTGTCTTCGACAGTGAGCTCATTGGCTATACGCTCATGCATACCGAGTCTAATAAGTCCCGCAGAGGCTAAAATAATGGCATCGTACTCCCCATCGTCAAGCTTTTGTAGTCGAGTATTTACGTTCCCACGAAGCGAATGGACTGCCAATTTGGGAAATCTTGCCAGCACCTGTGCCTGCCTGCGTAAGCTGCAGGTGCCAACAATAGCGCCATCTGGTAACTCGGCAAGATTTTTGAAATTATTTGAGACAAATGCATCGTGCGGGTTTTCACGTTCAAGAATATGTACCACCTGCAAACCCAATGGAACTACCGCCGGAACATCCTTTATGGAGTGCACAGCAATATCGGCATCACCATCGAGAATAGCGGTTTCAAGTTCTTTGACAAATAATCCTTTACCACCAATCTTTGCCAACGGGCTAGCCAGCATTTGATCGCCCTTGGTGGTCATTTTTAAGAGCTCGACATGAACTCCAACATCGAGCGCCTCAACACGAGCTTTCACATCCTCAGCCTGCCACAAAGCCAGTGGACTATTTCGTGTGGCGATTCTTAGGATTTTCGTCATAATTTACGGTAACTTCCGGCTAATAAAAAAACGCTGCACACAGATAATAGTAAACCGCATCAAAATCATCTTTACAAAGAATGGCAACTCTATCGTTTATTCAGCAAACATCTTGATAGTGCCCTATTGAGCCCAGACGATTGAATGGCGTACCATGGGAATCTTGAAGGGCCTCACTGTCTTCGGCTCTATACCGACCATACACCCTAAACCGGAGTGCTCAATGATCTGGATTACCACGCTTTGCCTGCTTACCGTCGCATTATGGCTTTTTTTCAACGCACTGAACGAACGTCGATGGGTGGAAGCTCATAGCCACGATGAGACGGTCGCTAGCGACGAAGGTTTGTTGCCAAGCCTTACCGGCCTCACGAAGACTGCTAACACATCGCCTGATGGTGGAACTCCAAGTTATGGGCAGGAAACGGCTCTGGATCGTGCTGCTGCAAAACTAAAAATAAGCTCAGAGAAGTTAGGTGGCCAGGTGACTGACGCCAAGAAATCTGCAGGTGAGATGTACGAACGAGCTAGGCAGTCGGAGGGGGCTTTAGGTGAAAATTCAACCGTTGGACGCCTGGCTTCGAAAACCCGAGAGAAAGCTTCCGCATTAAACCAAAAGCTCGATGCTGGAATGAAATCCGCATCCAGCCTGACAACCGGTTCATCTGACGGCAATAGCGAATCGTTTCTGAACAAAGCAGCTGCCACGTCAGGAAACTTTACTCAAAAGGTGGCGCAGAGCGTAAAAAAATCTGCTGACAACTTGAGTGGTAATACTAATGCGTCTGGTGATGAAAGCGTAATCAGTAAAATTGCTGGCAAGGTATCCGACGGTATGAGTGCTGTGGATCAGAAATTGGATCGAGCGTCTGCTAAGCGATCAGCTGCCGCCGCTAAAGACGACTAAGCGGCCAAGAATCACTTCCAGTCAGTGCCAACATCGACTACGTTGCTCGAAAAATAGTCGGTCCAAGCTGAAGCTCTGTCTGAGCATTAGATAAAATGTCGGCTGTTGCGCAGAGCATCAGCCGACTCTAAATCAGCTTTTATAGGGAAACTAGCCCCAAAGTGCAGAAGGTGCGGGATGCATCTGACTACCTTCAAATACAATCGGCACGTCTCGATCTTCCGCCAGCAATAGTGGCCCATCCAGATCGACAAAATCTACGCCCTGAGCCACTAGTAATGCCGGGGCCATGGCTAATGAACTGCCAACCATGCAACCCACCATGACACTAAACCCCTGCTGAAGCGCTGCTTCCTTGAGGGCAAGAGCCTCGGTCAATCCGCCAGTCTTATCGAGCTTGATGTTAATCACATCGTATTTTCCTTTCAACGACGCAAGGCTTTTTCGATCATGGCAAGCCTCATCTGCACAAACTGGCAAGGGTCTGTCTCGCCCACGCAGTGGTTCATCCGCGTTAGCAGGCAGTGGCTGCTCGACCAAAGTAACACCCAGCTCTATCATCACAGGGGCGAGCATATCGTAATCCTCTGCAGTCCACCCTTCATTGGCATCAACGATAAGTTTACTGGTTGGAGCGCCTGCGCGAACTGCACGCAAGCGCTCCATATCACCCTCACCACCTAGCTTGATTTTTAATAAGGGACGAGCAGCATTGTCTGCTGCTGCCTTCTGCATTTTTTCAGGTGTCTCTAGCGACAAGGTGAAAGCCGTAATCACCGTCTTGAGAGGATCTAGACCAGCAAGTTTCCAAACAGGTTCACCAGACAGCTTTGCTTCAAGATCCCAAAACGCACAGTCGAGCGCATTCCGAGCTGCTCCAGGTTCCAGTGAATTTTGTAACGCCAGCCGGTCAAGACCTTGTTCGATCTCACCCTTCAATGACATTATCTGCTCACAAACACTGTCCATCGATTCGCCATAGCGAGCGTAAGGAACACATTCACCTTGGCCCACGATCCCATCTTTATCAAGACGAACCGTCACCACATGCGCCTCAGTGCGCGAGCCCCGAGAAATAGTGAAGGTGCCATCCATAGCAAAAGTGTCTTGGCTGACACTTAGCATGACGCGACCACTCACGATAATGCGTCAACCAGACGATCAGCTCCGAAGCGGAAAGGATCCACACAAGGTAATTGCATACGCTCTTCAATTTCTTTCAAACACGCAATAGCTGCCTCTTCATCGAGTGCTACGGTATTCACCGAGATACCCACAACCTGACAATTCGGGTTAACAAACCGAGCTAGAGTCAACGCCGTGTCTCTTAGCAATTCAAGGCTTGGCAACTCATAATCAGGAAGGCCTCGCATGTGAGTGCGAGTTGGCTCGTGGCACAGCACTAATGCATCAGGCGCCCCACCGTGTACCAATGCCAGCGTAACGCCAGAGTACGAAGCGTGAAAGAGGCTACCTTGACCTTCAATCAAGTCCCAGTGATCCGCGTCGTTGTCAGGTGTTAACCATTCAACAGCGCCAGCCATGAAATCTGCTACGACCGCATCCAATGGAATACCACCGCCTGTGATAAGAATTCCAGTTTGTCCAGTTGCGCGAAAAGTGGCCTTCATATTACGCTTACGCATGGTTTTTTCCATGGCCAAGGCCGTGTACATTTTACCGATTGAGCAATCAGTACCAACAGCCAGACATCGCTTGCCGCTGCGCTTTACGCCACTGGCAATCGGAAACCTGACTTGCGGAATACGCACGTCGAACAATGAACGTCCATGTGACGCTGCTAGCTCAACCAGCTTAGGGTTGTCAGTGAGTAGACTATGCAAACCTGAGGCGATATCCATTCCTGCTGCGAGCGCTTCTTCAAAAGCCAAACCCCAGGTGTCGCTAATATGCCCACCGCGATTGGCCACGCCCACTATGAGAGTTTTAGCGCCCGCATCTATTGCCTCTTTCATCGACATGTCTGGTAAACCAAGGTCGGCTTTGCAGCCCTCTTGGCGGAACTGCCCAACACAATTTTCTGGGCGCCAGTCTTTCACTCCTTGCGCCACTTTAGCGGCCAAAGAGTCTGGTGCATCGCCAAGGAATAACAAATAAGGCGTTTTCAACATGTCATGATCTTCCAATGTGTGAAGCTGATAGTAAAACTGAATGGCAGAATACGACTGGCAGCAAATCCCACCAGTCACCCGCTTTCGCGCAAGATTCTATCTCTTGATCAACCTTAGCGCTGCGTTAGGTTTCGCATACCCGTGGGCCAGCTGCGTATTGTGTTAGGCGCCAGTTGTACGGTGAGCCCAGCTTATACCGACAAGACGCCTTTTGGGAAGTCACAAAGTCTTCAAGTATTCAAGTACTGCAGTTCGCTGTGAATCATTGAGATGATCGCCAAAAGGATGCCCGCTGTTACTGTACCCCAGCAGCCGAGTATCGTAGATATCCGATGGTTTTGGCATAGCAATCTGCGTAGATTCAACGACCTCAAAATCCCAGCCCATATCATCCTGATCATAGCTATCCCGCTGATTAGTATTCGGCGTTGTATGTCGCCACACGAGTGGGCGAATCGTTCGATCAAGTACTGCCTTTAGCGTAGGTACCGACCCATTGTGAAGGAAAGGCGCAGTCGCCCAAATACCATCTAATGGTGGAGCAACATAGCCAGGTCCCGGAGCCGCAGTGGCGATCTGTCCAAAGAAAGATCGATTAAACCAATCCAGATACGGTAGGCCCTCATTGATTGCAAAATCGACTAAAGTCGCGTCAGTCTGTACCACTTCTAATGGTACGAGTCTTGATGGGTATTGTGGATTATCGCCATAAGTGCCGTGGCACGCAGAACACGTGCTTTCAAAAATCAGCTGACCTGGTGTGACCAAGCTCTGATTTACCGGGAATGGCCAGACAGGTGCTTCGACACTTTTTATAAAGGCAAGTAGATCAGGTGCATATTTATCAATTTCGATCAAGGCTGCTTTATCGTCAGTACAAAGCATAGATGCCGCCATCATGATGCGAGCATGATCGCCTCTGCCCTCACCCAGATTAAACATCGCAGTTTTTTTGTTCATTCGCCACCAAGGCGGCACGCTAACCGGCGGTGGATCGACGGGAGGCAAAGCAAGAAGAGGCTCCTCAGACCATGCGTTACTGTGAGCGTCTCGATGGGCGATCAATGCAAAAGTCAAATTGTTAGCCGGATTCACACCAATGGTGTGCATTCTTGTATAGGGCGCTATCGCAGCGATTCGGTCTGCATAGTGTTCCCAGCTTAGACTTTCAGCCTCATTTGCGACTAGAGCCCCTGCCCGTTCAACCAACGCTGAGGAGTCTTGCGTGAAATCCATAAATTCATTACCCAAGCCGATCACCAGCTCACCAAACAGCACAGTGCCATGACAAGTCAGGCAATTATTGGTCACTGTAGGCACACCCAAATCGTTGATTATCAGATTCGTGCTAAATGGCAAACCATCGGCATCCGAGCTTCTGCCCGCCACTTCTGTTACCGGGATATCATCAGCCAGTAAATTTCTATAAATACGCTCAGGAAGTCCACAGCTGACATAAGACTCTTCAAGAAGTGCCCGCCTACCTTCCACCGGGTCCCCCTGTCTCTGTTCAACGTGTTCAATACGTCCGGGGGTAGAGAGCTTTGCCATTGGCCAGCGAATTTGATTTTCACCCATTGAAGCAGGCAAACTCACGATACTGCTGACGTCGGGTTTCACCGATTCAGCTAGTGTTACAGCTAGCGGTGCGTTTGCATTTGTCGCTGTTAACGATACATTGCTGGCAGCACGGCTGACTGAATCATTGGAGACCTGGCTATCACAAGCAACTAAGCTCAGAAACAGAACCGATAAGGCAGTCGTTCTACCCCTCAAGGTCATTTGTTTAGTACTAACTGCATGCCGCAATGCCATATCCTGAAGAATCCGCTGTCTTTTCATACGAGAAAGTGTGCGCTCTAGTTGG
The DNA here is from genome assembly GCA_047634635.1 of Granulosicoccus sp. GTDB lineage: Bacteria > Pseudomonadota > Gammaproteobacteria > Granulosicoccales > Granulosicoccaceae > Granulosicoccus. The sequence continues at coordinate 16,615 of JBLIIE010000001.1, forward strand.
CCACGCCAGTTTTTAATTGGTCTCTTTTTGCGTAATCGGTAAAAAATCCAGATACGCCAATCCAGTATGGGAACCTGAAACGTCGAGTGCTCCACTCCAACGGGTCTGCAATGAATCACGTATTTCAGACAACCGAACTACCGGTGACAGAACAATATCCATGCCCACCGATAACTCCTGAATCCTGATCGTTTCCGGGTAGACATTACCTGTAGCCGAGGAAATCACTTCACCATGATCAAACCATTCGACAATAGCATCCCGCTTATCACCCTTATCGTCTTTGACAGTGGCAAGAACGGTTTTGGGGCCGCGCCCGCTAAGTCGCTTAGATCGGGTAACGCTCAACCACTGTGAAATACCGACGCTATTCCGAACTACTAACCTCAATTGATCTAACACCACGGCACTTTGCAAGTTAGCAGCAGTCCCCCAACGATGAGACAGCCATAAGACCCCTTCAACCTTCTCCCCGGCGAGTAATCCGACAGCTGGAATTCCATCAAACTCCCACTGGTTGATAGTGCCTAAAGAAACGCTTTGTGGGCATCGATCAGCTTTTGCTGAGAGCGTAAAAGTTGCCGCCTGGTTATCGTGATGCAAAAACTCCAAATTACGCTTACAAGAATCACTTTGCCCAAGACTCAGAGACGTGCTACCAACAATAAATTCATCGCCACGACTATCGCTAAGCCCGAGCGCGACACGCGAAAAAACTTCGTGAACGTCTAGGACATAATCATCACTGCTGCCAGTAGCAACATTGGCACGCGCAACACTGTTGTAGGACCAAGAAGATCTGCTATCTACGTTTTCTTTCAGTTTGAGCCGATCAAGCTGTGCAAAAGCGGTGAAGGATTGGCCTTTAGCACTAGTCATTGCCCATCTGGCTTCAAAAGATTCACCAGTTTGCTCCGCATGCGAACGTAGATCTGCAGGCATCACAACCGGCGACAGCGGTGTCTCGACAACAGGTAGCGAATCGAGCAGTCGGCGCCAATCTACTTCAGAGTTTTGTTCAGGATCCTGTCCAGGATCCTGCGAGTTTGATGGTTGAGATGCAGAGGTGCCTGTGTCGCAAGCAAAAGCGAAAGACACCGCGCCCAAAAATGCGCCACACAAACTCAAACGCCGTATGTTATCAGATGCCATTTTTTATATGAAGCTCACTAGAAAGTGCTCAAACCAGACATTTCCATAAAGCGATATTGCAACGTCAGCCAAAGACTATCGTCGGCAAACTCATCGTAAGCTGCTGAGTATCCTCGCCCATCGGCATTGCTCCATTGACGTTCAAAAAACTCGTGCATCTCTTTTGTCATCGAATTATCTGAGTGAAGCACCAGTCTTACGTTTGTTTCCATATTCAGATCAAGCAAATTTCTACCGGTAAAGTTTGCCGAGCCTACAAAGAACTCGTGCCCTTCTGCATTCCTGACATGTAGCCATTTCGCATGACATTGCTCCCCTTCTGTCAAGCACCAGCGCACAACAACTGAAGCTTTTACTAATTCAGCTGCAACCGGACGATTCGGTACTCCATTTTTGCTGCGTCCGAAGGCATCGCTATTGACATCGAGAAGCACACGAACCTGCACGCCATTGGCAGCGGCCTTTTTCAAGGCGGCAATAATTTCTCGTTCACTAAGATAAAACATTGCCATATCGATGCGGTCGCCAGGTCGTGTGCGAGTGATTGCAGCCAGAACGGCTTTATGAATTGACGATTCACTAACAAGTTGAATTTTTTCTGCCCCTGCAGACACAGGGCCTTCAGTCAAACTCAGCCGAATTCCACTTTTTGCCAGAGCCTCAAGTCTTTTATCCAGAAGCGCAACAAGATGATCAGCGTCATTCATAGACAATAGTGCGCGTTCGCTGTTCAGAAGATCCAACACGGCCTCACCACTGAAACGAATACCGATATTTCGATGTGCACTACTTCCATCATGCGGATTGGCGGAGCTAACCCAGCCATAGAGCTCACTGCCTTGATTGTCTGCAATCATCAACTTGCGATGATTTGCTTTGAAGTTTAGCAAGGCCAAGTAACTTCGGATCGACACCCGACCATCACCAAACGGGTTAGGTAAAATATCACCCGGTTCATTACCCCACGGCTTGATCAACCCGCGCCAAACTCCAGACCATAACGGGTTGCTGTCCTGTAATTGATCGAGTCTGGTCAACAGAACGTGAATTCCCGCAGACTTCATCTCATCGAAGTGGACAGAAGGTAGCCCCCCATAAACCGTATTGATCGGATCACTAATGACAATTATGTCCATGTCTGGATACCGATGCTGTTGTTCTATCAGGACTTGAGTGAGCTCGGAGGACAGCGCTCTGTGATTCTCAGGCGCGGGACCCTGCCACTGATTAAATAGGAACATATCCAAGACTATAAGGTTATTTGCGGCTCGAATTCCGTCAAAAATCCCATCAAACACATTTTGTGATAAATATCTCGCCCCCTCATCCAACCAGCTCGAATCATTAAAAAACCGAATATCAGCGATTGGACGTTCTGGGCTTGACATGCCTACGGCTTGTGGGGCGGGAACAAACGCTCGAATCACGGCTGAGGCACAGATATAGACAATTATGACTAACACGCAACGACTCAAGCCTCGGGGGAATTTGTACCACTTCTTCAAACCAATCATTTAATGAATTCCGACTTTGTCTGAATTAAAACTACTTCACAATTCAATTTTGGTGAATTGATACAATCTCGCCACCCGATAGTCACCTAGTCGGGTGTAACAGCGTTTGCAGGATTAATCATGTTTTGGGTGAACAAGCCGTCAAACAGTAAGTAGCCTAGCAACTTTTATAGACTAACAATAAGCAAGGCAGGTGGAACGAATTGACAGAGTTTGATCCTCAGCAGTAACTGAGACAACTCCTATACTCTATTGGTCTCGCGGCAAGGCCAACGACGACGGATCACGAGTAAATGAAAACTTTGAATTACCCACATGCCGGAGCCCCTATGCAGGGATATGCGACAGTACCAGCCACCAGCGACGCAAAAGAATACCTTAGCCTGCTGCTACGTCATAAATTCGGCCTTTTGCTTACGCTTCTGCTCGGACTTGGGCTCGCGTGGCTGTATCTGATTAGCACAGAGAAAACCTACGAAACATCGGCCTTGCTTGAGGTTAATTCGGAGGAAAACTACTTCAATGAGGGCGTCGCACAGCCAGATTGGAACGCGCCAGGCATCAAAGAGGAAGCCAATCTTCTCCAATCAAGGCGGGTACTAAGCCCTGTGGTGGACGCATTCAACTTACGAACTAACGCAGAGCCAAAGCGGGTGCCAGTACTTGGGGCTGTGACGCAGCGTATTCCCATGCTGGCGCAGATACTCGAGAATTTCAGCTACACCCTATCCTATGCATGGGGAGATGCCTCAATTGAGGTGGACCAGCTTACAGTGCCGCGTCGCCTGGAAGACATCGAATTAACACTTACAGTGCTGAGTGGAGGCGAATATAGCCTGAATGATGAAGACCAAGTTTTGATAGAGCGTGCTGCAGTTGGAAACCAGATTGCAGTGGAATTCAGTAATCAGGGCCCTCTGATCGTTCAAATAAGCGAAATCAGAGCGCCTGAGGGTGTTCAGTTTTCCCTCGTACGCAGCTCTCTGCAGTCTACCGTGACAGCTTTACGATCCAGTCTGTCCACCGAGACCACTGACAGCAAAACGCGCATGATGAATGTTAAGTTACGTGGTACGGATCCAGTTCACATCGCCGATCTGACAAACGCCATTCTTGCCGAATATACCAGCGTAAAACTGGGATCACAGAATCGATCTTCAGATGCCGAACTTCTGGTGTTCGAAGAACAACTACCTCGGGTGGAGGCTGAGCTACGTGCTTCAGAGGTCGCCCTCTCAGAATTTCGTCGCAACTCGAATTCGTTCAATCAGGATACTCAAATTAATTTCAAGCTCGCACAGCTAGACAAGCTTGAGACAGACCTGCTTGAAAAAGAGGTTGAGCGCGATGATTTATTGAAGCGTTACACCTTAGATCATCCAACGCCTAAACGTCTGCAGAAGGCTATTGATGTACTCAACGATAAAATTCGACAAGTGCGAGGCACTATTCAAAGCGCGCCTAACACCCAACGAGAACTAGCTATCCTTGAAGATGAGCTAGATACAAAACGCAATTTATTCATCGAAATCAGCGAAAAACTGCAAAAACTGAAACTAGCTAACGTCGGTAATGTTGGTGAAGTACAGATTATTGATGACGCACTGCCGCCCAGAAAACCAGTATCTCCCAGCACGCTTCTAGCTATAGCTGGCGGCACGTTAGCAACCTTGTTCCTGTATACCTTATACCTGACACTTCGATCCGCACTGTCTACCGTTATCAGTGACCAGGACTCTCTAGAGCGAGCGTCAGGTTTACCAGTTTTCATGAACATTCCTAAGAGTTCTGCTCAACGGCGTATCGGTAGCCCAGTTACGCTAGATCCTCGCAAGTTGCTGCCGGGCGCAAACACTGGCGATGTATCAAAAGCTATTTCGAGCAATGTTCTTGCGCTATCAAAGCCCGAGGATTATTCCATCGAAAACCTGCGAGGATTACGCAGCATGCTTGAAGATTTAATGGCTGAAGCGAACAACAATGTCCTAATGTTCACCAGTCCTTTGCCAAGTATGGGCAAGTCTTTTTTAAGTCTTAACCTGGCTGTGCTGGTTGCGCAAACCGGTAAGAAGGTTCTACTCATTGATGCAGATTATCAGCGTGGTCAGTTACACAAGTCGCTTGGCCTGCCATCAGGGCCTGGGTTACCAGAAGTGGTTCGTGGAAAAAGCGAATTGAAGGAAACCGTAAAACCGACGTCCATATCCAACTTGTATTGTATTGCTCGCGGTTATTCGGGCGGTAACGGCTCAGAAATACCGAGTGCCAAGGAATTCGGTGCTTTCCTGAACGTAGTTGCACCCAGATTTGATATTGTGATCATCGACACTCCACCAGTTTTGAGTGTTTCCACTGCCGCCTCGCTAGGTAAGCATGCAGGGTCTACAATAATGGTGGTAAAAGAAGGCGAAGTGAAAGAACCCCAACTTAACGAAGCTTTGAAACGACTGACATTCTCCGGAGTAAGAATAAGCGGTTGCATTATGAATGGCTCTTCAATTCCGACTCCGAAGCACTATACTTATTATCGCGAACAGCTAGATTGATTGAAATTACTGATCAAGTGTCAACAACAGTTAATTGGGCTTATTATTTGACGCTCGGTGGCAATAGTGAACGCTTGGTCGCGGTAGAATTACTAAATGAGAGAGATGTCACGAGCTTAAAAGACTCGTTACGTTAATATCGGTGCTACTTAATTAGTACCGAGGGTCAGCAACGAAGTTATCTGCCAAAAGTAAGATAGCTTTTTGAATATAAAATCAGAAAATTACAGGAGAAGTTCGGTGGCTAGTGCCAACATTGCCAACAATAAAAAAAATAAGACGGTAGTTGACCAGTTTAGTGCCAATGCAGCAATTATGGATATCGGTCCTGTTGATGCAAAACATTGGACGTCGCTAGTATCCAGCGGTGCTACGGAAACCCTACAGCCTATTGCTGGATTCGGTGCTGCGCTTAAAAGGCTCGAGGACTTTGTCTTAGGGTCCATCGCACTTGCCCTCCTCCTTCCTCTCATGGTTCTGATCTCCATTGTTGTAAAGCTGGACAGCACCGGCCCTGCCCTTTACTGCCAAGCACGCAGCGGCAGAAATAAGGCAATCATCAAGGTTTATAAATTTCGCTCCATGTACCAGGACGGCGATGCAACGTTCAAGCAAGCTGAAAAAAATGATGCACGGATCACACGCATCGGCGCATTCCTTCGTCGCACTAGCCTTGACGAGTTGCCACAACTGTTCAACGTAGTCCAAGGCAGTATGTCACTGGTAGGACCACGCCCTCATCCTCTGAAGCTCGATGAAGACTTCAAATATGTAATTCCTGCCCTGAACTCACGATACTGTGTAAAACCTGGAATCACTGGTTGGGCACAGATCAACGGATTCCGAGGCGAGACGCGACGAATTAGCGACATGGTTTCCCGAATTGAACACGATCGATATTACGTCAAGAACTGGAGCATCTTCATGGATATCAAGATCCTTGTACTCACAGTCTTCAAAGGCTGGACACACAAGAACGCTTACTGACAGTCCGCCAAAACTAACTTATTTCGACAGATCAGGCCCTTCAGGGGCCTGATCTGGTTATGAAACTTGAATTCTGGTCGCGATACGAGATCATGACACTGCAGTTATTCTCGTATTCTGCCGCTACTCTTAGTTGATCCAAACGGCAGGAGGTTGCTCCAGCGCAGTGTGTTTAACAGAGCTGGTTTCAGTGCCATATCGAATATTTGAAGACTCCAATTTTCCATAATATGGCCAATAAAGACTCACAATCGATAATGCAGACTGCCACTCAAGAGCTGACAAAACGAGCTCTGCTGGGTTTCTTTGCCCACCCGGGAACGCTTGATGAATACCTAGCGCTTACGAAACGCAGCGTCGAGCAATCTCAGCCTAAAACGGTGCTGTATCACAACCTGCACTCGCTCTACAGTTACTTCACAGACGATACGCTGCGCGAACACTATCAAAACACCACTGTCCTGGTAGATGGCATGCCCGTAATCTGGCTCATGCAATTGTTGAGGATACCAGTCTCACAGGGTCACAGAATTACCTATGTCGACTTCATCATGCCATTGATGGAAATGGCACGAGACAACGATTGGACCGTATTCCATGTTGGACAACAATCTGCTGTCCAACATGATGCCTTGAATACTATTCGCCGTGAGCTGCCCGGGATCAATATTGTGGGCCATGATGGATACTTTGATCAGAGCCCGCAAAGTGCGGAAAGTCTGGCAGTCATCGAGCAGATAAACGATGCCGGAAGCGATATTGTTCTTGTTGGCTTTGGGGCCCCAAAGCAGGAAGCGTGGATTCATGCTCACCGAAACCAGATTAACGCTGGCATCGTATTTTCTTGTGGTGCCTGCATGGAATACGTCGCTGGCGCTGTTAAAACGCCACCACGGTGGATGGGAAGAATGGGGTTGGAATGGAGTTTCCGACTCTTGGAAAACCCTAGACGTTTTGCATTCAGGTACTTGGTGGAACCCGTGCTTCTTGGCGGCATATTGCTTTGCAACGGTATTAGTAATTTAGTTCGTGAAAAAAGAGCCTAAAGTATGACCACTGTGGCTATAACTCCTATTTCCAAGATTTTTACCAAAGGCAAACTAGTGGTTTCATCACGCTTGTTTCTATCCGTCGGTGCACAAGGGCTTGTCAGCGGATTTCATTTTGCGCTTAACCTCTTGCTACTGCGCCTTGTGACACCTTTCGACTATGGCATTTTTGCGTTCGCTTTCGTGCTTGCGATGTTCGCATCGGCGATAAACAATGCGTTGATCTCTACACCTCTCACGGTTTACACACCGGTTATTAAAGACCCGTCCAAAAGAGCCGATCAAGAGGCCATGTTCAGTACTCTGAATATAATGTTATTCGTCTTACTGGTGTTTGGTGGCATGATCTATTCCGATGGCGCCAGCCTAGACAGCAATATCTCGTTGGCCGTCACTGCGTTCGTTGCGGTCTACTCAGCGAGGCACTACAGTCGCAGCGCAGGGTATGCCCGTATGCGGCCACTGATCACAGCCACTGGAGATTCTGTGTACGTAGCTGCGGGTCTCTTGATTGTGCTTACTCTGTTACTAACACAGGACACGCCTGGCATAACCTCGATTCTCTACGCTCTCGCCACCGCCAATCTTGCGGCTATGATTGTTGAGAGAACCCTTCTCCACGGTAATAGCCGCAAATGGCTATCGTTTGGCCGTCTTAATTCCTACGGTGCTGTCTGGTTACAGTCCCGATGGGCCTTGATAGGCTCACTCACTACCCTGTTTTTAGCTCAGGCTCATAGTGTCATCATTACCTCAACCTACGGTCCAAATGCCTACGCTCCGCTTGCCGCCGGATTTGTCCTGTTTGGGCCTGTGCGAGTTGCCCTTCTCACGTGGCAAAATATGGTGAAGCCTGAACTTGCTGTAGCCCTGTCCGAGTCTCGCGAAGACGCTGTACGGGCGCAAATCAAAACGACGACCTTGTTGATGACAGGTGCTGTGTTGGCCATGGGTATTTTTCTGTGGTTAGCCTGGCCATTGATCCACAAATTTTTATACGCAGAACAATATGCCGATCAGCCCATGGCTTATATCGTGGGGCTGTGGTCCGTAATCACTTTATTCGCTGCTAGCTACAATGCACCGGCTGCGGCATTGCAAGCGATGAGAGATTTTAAAGTCCTCGCCATTGCCAGCATCTACGGGGCTGTAATCAGTGGCGTCATGGTAGGCCTCTTACTCTATTACTTTAATCCTGAAAACACTCTGCTAGGAATCCTTAGCGCAGAAGTGTTCATGGCAATTTATCTAACTCATACACTCTATTCACGGCTTAAAACTCCCCCTGTTCAAGAAGCAACATGAATACGGAATCGCTAAAAATAATTTTGTGTATTTGCACTTATCGTCGACCAGATGGTTTGCAAAAATTACTTGAAGCGCTACCCAAGCTTGAAGGTGCCACCAACCTTGAAATCGTTGTTGCCGATAATGATTCTGGTCAAAAAGGTATGGCTGTTTGCAAGTCTCTGGATAAAAACTACCCCTACCCAGTACACGCACTGTGTCAATTTGAACCGGGTATATCAGCTGCACGAAATACCGCAACCACTGAAGCACTAAAGCACGCCCCTGATCTAGTCGCTTTTCTGGATGATGACGAATGGCCTGAACCTCAATGGCTCTCAGAACTCCTACGGATTCAATCGAGCTACCAAGTCGATGTCGTTGGCGGGCCGACCCGCCCTGTATTTCCGGAAGGCACAGCAGTTGAATTATTGCAGAACCCCTACTTTGGCGCAGATATGGGTCTCACAGATGGCAGTGACTGCCAGCTTCAGGCAGGGGGTAATTTTTTAATTCGAGCCAATGTATTGCACGCCATGGCACCAATCTTCTTTCGGCCTGAATTTACTCAGTCTGGTGGAGAGGATCTCGCATTTTTCACACAACTTGCACAAAAAGGGTACTCAATGCGCTGGGCGGCAAACGCGATCGTGTACGAACCAGTACCCGCTTCCCGACTGCAACCAGGATGGCTGAAGCATAGAGTAGTAACCATTCATAATTCCCGCGTAAGAGTTATGCAGCTTTTACAACCCGGTCTAAGCGCAACTCTTACACGCTGTACCAAGACTGTAGGCTTAGGCGTATTTGCTACAGCCTTGAGCTGTTTTTCCTGGGCCTCTCCAGTAATTGCAAACAAAGCTCAACAGCTGCGCTGGAAATTTGAAGGTAAGTTGACAGCTCATTTAGGGCGAATATACATCCGCAGCGAGACGTACTGATGCAGCCACGATTCTCTGTTGTTATTCCTACGTACAACCGTTCCTTATCGGTGCTCAATACACTGCGGTCGTGCTTTGAACAGACATACCCTGAAATTGAAGTTGTTATCATTGATGATGGTTCGTCAGACGATACGCGTAAGGTTTTGGCTGCCATTGAAGATCCAAGACTGATCGTAGTTCATCAGGATAACGCGGGGCCTGCAGCCGCACGAAATCACGGGATGAGAGTTGCCACGGGAGACTACATAGCGTTTCTAGATTCCGATGACTGCTGGTTTCCCGAGTTTCTAGAAGCAGCGGTTGCTGAGCTGCAAATACACGGAGATGTACTGATTTATGGCCAGATCATTGTCGATAGAGGTGTTGGGCGCTACTGGGTAAAACCCGAACGCGCACTAGGCTATGAAGAGCCTATTTTCGATTTTCTCTATGTGCATGGTGGATTCATTCAAACCAGTACAATGATCATCCCAAGAAAACTTGCCGAGCAGGTTCAATGGGACGAGGCAGTTACCTTCGGAGATAACGACCAATTCGCCATTGATTGCTGGAAAACAGGCATTAGCTTTCATATGATGCCTCGCCCCTATACGCTCTATGCAGACATCATTAGTGATGATGCGTTGTCGCAGCTGCCAATCTATGCCGGGCAATCAAAAAAATATACCCATTTTTTTAGTTGGATGGCCACACAGAAATCACTAATGTCTTCCAAGGCGTGGGCAGGTTTTCGCGCGCGCTTCGAAAGCGTCGGACTGGCACACTCAGCTCCATTAAAAAGCTTTTCACTCTTGTGGAAAGGATACCAAGCAGGTGCTATCAGCCCGTTGGGTATCATCAGACAAAGCATACAAAACCTATTTCCAATATTTTACCGACGCCTTGTCGACCAATATGTACGTATACGCGGTTTATCACTTAAGGACGCCCGATCACATAAGACCGGATCGCAGCCCTAATGCTTAATACGCTTCAAGCCGCTTATAAAACGCCGCTTATGGCAGCGCTTATACTGGTATTGACGCTACTTCAGGGAAGCAGCTTCATGCTGACAATGGCTTTGCGATCGCCATTTGCCAGTGTGTTTGCTGTTTCGATGATCACTGTCGCGTGGTTATTGATGTACCTCATAGCAACCGTTGGTCTAATCACCTCATCAGGTCTTAACTGGGGCACCTGGATGGTGCGCTACAGACTTCCGCTCACCATCATTGTTGCAGGCACCTGCTTCTCAGCACTATGGTCCATGGATACCATTCTCACCGTAGAGCGCTCGGTTCACCTATTGGGCACGACCCTTCTTGCCGTGTACTTAGGCTTCAGTCTGCCACTTACAAAAATTTTACGAATCAGTGCAACAGTTCTTGGACTGCTCATGGTCGCGTCAATCATAGCCGCTGTAGTGTTTCCATCTGTAGGCCAGGTAGAATATGAAAAAACCTTCGTTTGGGCGGGTGTTTTGACGTCCAAAAATACCCTGGGCTTTTGGTCTGTGATCTCTATATTGCTACTCAGTAGCATTTGCTTCTGGCAGATATCCCCTGTGGCCCGGACCTTCTATCTGGTCTTGGCGATCGCATCAGCCGTGTGTTTGTACTTCAGTGAATCTGCGACATCACTATTGGCGCTGATCAGTGCCGCCTGCGTGATGATTTATCTACATATTGCATTCAGTCTGAGACTGGGTCTGATTTCAATGATGGTTTTGGGTGTCCTGGTTACTGGTTTGGCAGGTGTTGCATTCCACTTTATAGACACTGCTGAACTCATCGGCAGATCAGGCGATCTGACTGGGCGCGGAGATGTGTGGGCACAAACCTGGCAACTAATATTGAATAGACCTTGGACAGGGTACGGATATGGGACTATTTGGTTCCCAACGGATAGCAGCATCTGGATACAAAAAACGCTCACTGATTTCACATGGACAGTCCATCATGCGCACAACGGATTTTTGCAAGTTGCCTCAGAAATAGGCTTACCGCTGGCCGCACTTACAATGGTCATGGTCATCCAACAAGTCATTGAAATCATTTATTGTCAGTATCAACGTCAACAACCGGGACTACTGTTTGTACTGGGCTTTATGGTGGCCTTATTACTGAGTAACTACTCCGAAGCTCGCTTGCTAATCAATAGAGATCTTCACTGGATCTTTTTCATAGCCTTGCCGATAAGCATGCTGCAGCAAATTACTTTACGTCAATCTCACTCAGGGGTATCTGGAGTTCCCGCGGCGTTACGCCCCTACAAAAGAGAGAAACTCAAGGTCGCAAGGGAATGCCTGCAGCACCGTCACTTTCTCAAAAAACGGTTGTCCAAACGGCGAGAGATAACAGCTGTCAACGCACACGAGTTTAACAAGACTCAATCTGTATCACCTAAGAACAAAGCAGAAGCAACACCGATTCGTGCAGGCATCACCATCAATGGCCGATTAGACCAGAAAAATGGACAGGCGGTTATACGACGGAAAATGGCCAGGCGTCATCGCAAGGCAGGTTGAGGATATTGAATTGAAGAAGTCAATTTTAGTCACTGGTGGTGCTGGCTACATCGGCTCGCACATGGTGCGTCTGCTCGATCAACAAGGCTTCGATGTTGTCGTTTATGACAATTTGGAACGAGGTAATCGCGACGCGGTTACCGCGGGTGAGTTGATTGTAGGCGACTTGCATGACACGCAAACACTCTCCTCTGTTTTCAACTCTCATGATATACAGGCAGTGATGCATTTTGCAGCTCTGGCCTACGTGGGCGAATCGGTATTGGAGCCTGCTATGTATTATCGAAATAATGTGGCAGGAACACAATGCCTGCTGGACACCATGATTTCCCATAACGTAAAAAAGTTGGTTTTCTCCTCTACCTGTGCAACCTATGGTATTCCTGACAATCTACCTATTACCGAAAGTACACCTCAGAATCCAATCAATCCTTACGGTCAATCAAAATTAATGGTCGAGCAAATACTCAAGGATTATGGTGTCGCCTACGATTTGAGAAGCATCGCGTTACGCTACTTTAACGCAGCAGGCTGTGCAGAAGACGGGAGTGTCGGTGAGAGGCATGATCCTGAAACACACCTGTTGCCTTTGATTCTTTTTGAGGCCCTTCGTGTGCAGGCAGGAGGCAATCCTACAGACACAAAACTAATGGTTTTCGGCAGTGATTTCGACACACGTGATGGTACGTGTATCCGCGACTATATTCATGTCAACGACTTATGCAGTGCTCACATCGCTGCTTTCAATCGCATGTCCAGACTTCCTGAGCTAGGCGCTGAACAATTTAATCTCGGGGTTAATCGCGGCTATACCGTAGTGGAAGTCATTGATGCCTGTCGAGAGATCACAGGCGTTAATATTACATACAACAGCGTTGATCGAAGAGCCGGCGACCCTCCTGAACTGGTAGCAGATGCCTCACAGGCGATGCAGGATTTAAAATGGACACCCCGACATGCAGACGTTAAAGAAAGTATTCTGCATGCTTGGCAGTGGTTTTCTAAAAATCCACCCAATTAGTTCTCTGCAAGTACTTACCATCCACCTGCATTGTAACCACTATTTACGGAATGAAAGAACTATGCAGCAGAGAAATTCGATAAAGCATTCGATCATCTCGATGGTTATTCCTATGTTTTGTGCATTGTTATCTACAACCGCTGTGGCCCAGCAGGAAACGTCTTTATCCGAGGCTTGCTGGTCACCCAGTTTCGAAGAAAATTTTGATGATCTGTCGTTACGTAACTCAGCGAATCCCTCTGGTCGTTGGCATACCCGTTATATCTGGGATCGAAATGTCATCATCAACAATGAACAGCAGTTCTATATAGATCCAGACGAACACGGACATTCTGTATTCACCATAAAAAACAGTGTGCTTAGTATCGAGGCAATCCCAACCCCACGGGCCTTGAGAGGTGTGGTGGAAGGTCAGCCTTATGTATCAGGTGTTCTGACCACAGAAAAGTCATTCGCTCAAAAATACGGCAGATTCGAAGTAAGGTCAAAGGTACCTTTTGGTCAAGGACTTTGGTCCGCATTCTGGCTATTACCCAGCTTTGATCAGTGGCCTTCCGGAGTCGCCGTTCTTCCAGAAATAGATGTGATGGAACATTTGGGAAATGAGTCGAACACTTACCACACAACCCTGCATACCAACCAGACCGGTCTACTAACATCACACCCTTACGACCACACGATAGCAACAGATTTAACTAAAGCATTTCATGTTTACAGTGTTGTGTGGACTCCGAATTTTGTCAGCTGGTATCTCGATGGTGAGTTCAAAGTAAAACACCCAACACCAAAAGACTTTACTAAGCCTGTGCATTTTTTGCTTAATTTAGCCGTCGGTGGAAACTGGCCGGGTTCGCCAGACGGCACAACAGAGTTTCCAGCAAAATTTCAGGTTGACTACGTAAAAGCCTGGACCGACAATGGCACGTGTCGATAGGCACCTCCCTTACTTCCTGTGTGGCTCATTCTTCTGTGCGGTTAGAGAGATACCATTGCGAGATCAATGAATACGTTGTTTTGTAAGTGGTGTTCATAGCCAAATCGTTCACAGTGCCATCTCGGCTAATTAATGAGTCTGCAGGTGATAAGGCGCTTTGCCTAATGTCAGGGCTTGACCAGATGGCCAGCAGACAAGCAAGTCCACCCACCAGAGCTAAAAGAATTCCTGTCGGTGCAAACACCCGGCGACGTAAAAAACTACTCAACTCCAACTGAATCCAAAATGCAATTATGATCAATACGGAAACCGCAACTCCGATTATGACGGGAACGGTGTATTGGACAAACACAGACTTCACTGTCATAAGAGGATCTTCGACAGTCCCAAGAAGATTTAGATCAGGACGAACACCATGAACGTTAATGAACCAGGGGGTCAATAGCTCAAGAGTAAGAACCAGCAACAACCCTGCCGTTAAGAAAAGAACGATGATGAATTTCGCTAGTCCTCGAGTAAGTTTGGTCACAGAAAGCAATGAACCAGCAAGTACAGGAACAATACAGATCTGGCCAATCAGAGCAAGATCAAAACGCAACCCCTGCATAAACAGCGGTAAGAGCGCATTGACCCCTAATATTTTTGGAAATAACCATAGGCTATAAGCAGCACGCATGACCGTCAGCAACAGTAAAATAGTCAATGCAAACAGCACGAACTGTCGCAGTAAATGAGTTGCCGGAAGAACGGACTTCATAATGAGATAATGTACAACATCAGTTATCAGTATACCTCAACAAGTCATTTAGTCAGTTTCATCACCTGCACAGACTTACAAGGACACAGTTGTTCACTTGAGACCATCGGCACAATGTGATCTGGTTTTGCAGAATCAACCAGAAGCTGCCAGCTCAGACCTGCAAGTTTTTCTGATACCAACGGAAATAAAACATCCTGATCACCACCATTGATAAGCAATAGCAACGTATCGGAAGCTGTCGCGTCCTCACCATCAGGAATAGCGTCACCCATTAACTGCAATGCCACAAATCCTAATTCTGCATCATGCCAGTCTGATTGAGTCATCAGTTCCGCCTCGACATTCAACCAGCTGACATCTGGCAAACCAGTGCTGACTGATAAGTGGTTTCCATGCAAATACCACTGCCTGCTCAGTACTGGATAGGCATGGCGCAAGCTAATTAACGATCGCGTAAATTCTGTGAGAGCATCCGCCTCAGAATTTCCAGCCCAGTTTATCCAAGTCGTTTCGCTGTCTTGACAATAGGCGTTGTTGTTACCGTTTTGAGAGTGATTACGCTCGTCACCTGACAACAGCATAGGAGTCCCTTGTGATAGGAACAAAGTACAGAGCAGATTACGTTGCTGACGTACCCGCAATTCATTGATCTTTACATCATCAGTGACACCTTCGACACCGTAGTTATTAGAATGGTTACTACCATGCCCATCACGATTGTCTTCACCATTAGCCTGATTGTGTTTATCCAAGTAGCTGACCGTATCGCGTAACGTAAATCCATCATGTGCGGTTACGAAATTAACGGTGGATGAGGGCTTACGTCCCTGCCACTCGAACAAAGAACTACTGCCCAGCAATTTATCCGAAAATTCGCGCAGTAAACCTACATCAGAGTTCCAAAACCGTCTCGCAGTATCTCGGAATTGATCATTCCACTCAGACCAACGTGCGGGAAAGTGTCCTAACTGATAGCCGCCTGGTCCCAGATCCCAAGGCTCTGCTATTAACCTTGTATTGGCGAGTAATGGATCTTGTGCAATCGCGTCGAAGAAACCTGATCCTCGGTCAAACCCATGACGCTCTCTACCCAGAATGCTGGCCAAATCAAACCTGAATCCATCCACTTGCATGTCACCCACCCAGTAGCGCAGGCTGTCCATTACAAGTTGCAGGACTCTGGGGTGTTCCAGGGCTAACGTATTCCCTGTGCCGCTATCATTAATGTAGTAACGACGATCAGAATCCAAGCGATAATAGGAAGCATTGTCAATACCACGATAACAGAGCGTTGGCCCAGATTCGTTTCCTTCGGCCGTGTGATTGTAAACAACATCCAGGAACAGCTCTATGCCCGCCTTATGCAGGCCTTTGACCATGTCTTTGAATTCGCCAACCGGATTGTCTGTCTGAGCATATCGAGCCATGGGAGCAAAAAAACACAGAGACTGGTAGCCCCAATAATTCTTTAAACCCTTTTCAACTAGAAAATCGTCATCCAGGAAGGTATGTACTGGCAGTAGCTCGACAGCAGAAACACCCAATGAGTTGAAATATCGGGTCATGACTTTTGATGACATGGCACTGTAGGTACCTCGCCGCTTTGCAGGCAATGCCATCTGTAAGGCTGTAAGGCCCTTTACATGAGCCTCCATGATGTTGAGCTTATTGAGTTCTTGACGTTCTTCAACAGGTGCAGATTTTTCAGATAAAACACGATTTTCTGATTTTTTAGCTAAGGCCTCTGTAACCACACTTTTGGGCACATACTGCGCACTATCCCGCTTATCAAAAGAGAGATCTTTGTCTACGTGACCTTTCGTGTAGCCGTAATTGGCATCATTCCAGACAAGCTTACCGTGCAACTTTCTGGTATAGGGATCTATTAATAATTTGTTGGCATTGAATCTATGCCCAAGCGTTGGTTCATAGGGACCGTGTACCCGGAACCCATAGATCATACCTAAGGTTGCACCAGGTAGGTATCCATGCCAGACACCATCAGTTTGTTTTGGTAATTGCAGACGTTGCAATTCTCGCTGACCAGCCGAGTCGAACACACACAGCTCCACAACAATGGCGTTGGCGGCGAACAGAGCAAAGTTAACGCCCTGCTTATCACAGTGCGCACCAAGCGGCCAACTTCGGCCATTAAGCATAATGGGTGGCCTATTGAGCAGCAGCTGATAAGGTCGCCGGATCCGGGCTCAGCACTGAAATCGGCGTAAGCTTCCAGATTTCGCGGTTGTAGTCACGCATGGTTCTGTCCGTGGAAAATCGTGCACTGTTTGCTGTATTCATTATGCTCATTCGCGTCCATTCCGATTCATCTGTCCACGCGCTTTCTACTTCAGCTTGTGCATCAAAATAGGAGGCTAGATCTGCGACCGTTAGCCACGGATCATCTGAACTCCGTGCAGCGTCCATGACGTTACGGATGACTTCGGCCTCCCCACCATCGAATAGCCCTGAGTCGAATGCTTCAAAAATCCGCGTTAGTCGTGGATCAGCTGCGATGTAGGAAGATGGAGCATACCCGCTGCGAGCACTGTCAACTTCGTCGACAGTGAGTCCGAACAGGAAGAAATTATCGTGACCCACTGCTTCCAGAATTTCAACATTGGCCCCATCCAGAGTTCCTACAGTGACAGCACCGTTCATCATGAATTTCATGTTTCCTGTACCAGACGCTTCTTTTCCAGCTGTTGAAATCTGCTCGGATAGATCAGCTGCAGGGCAGATTACCTCCATTGCCGAAACGTTGTAATCGGGTAGAAAAACTAGTTGCAGGCTATCGTTTGTACGCACGTCGTTGTTAACGATGTTCGCCACATTGTTAATCAGTTTAATAATGGCTTTTGCCATGTGGTAACCCGGTGCAGCCTTTCCTGCGATGAGTACCATTCGCTGAGGGTGCTCCTTGCCGTCGAGCAGCTCGAGATAAACATGAACTGCATGTAGAACACACAGCAACTGCCGCTTATATTCGTGCATCCTTTTAACCTGTACATCGAAAATCATGTCGAT
This sequence comes from Granulosicoccus sp., assembly GCA_047634635.1. Classification (GTDB taxonomy): domain Bacteria; phylum Pseudomonadota; class Gammaproteobacteria; order Granulosicoccales; family Granulosicoccaceae; genus Granulosicoccus. The sequence goes on from JBLIIE010000001.1 coordinate 34,342, forward strand.
GCCCACTTCAATACCCGTACGTTGGAAGATAAGATCACCCAGGCGTTTTTTGTTCTCTCGCTTTATGTCACGCCACTGCAATTGGAATACCGGGTCTGTAGCCAGAGGTATCAACAGCTCCAACTTATCCAAATCAGATACCCAGTCTGTACCTAGTTGATCGGTTAAACAGTCTCGAAGTGGCGTATTGCAGTTGGCTAGCCAGCGGCGTTGAGTCACGCCATTAGTTTTGTTGTTAAACCGATTTGGCCACAAGGAATGGAAGTTTTTAAATAACCCCTTTTTGAGCAATTCAGAGTGCAGAGCAGCGACACCATTGACAGAAAAACTACCCACTATCGCTAGATGCGCCATTCTGACAACCGGTACGGGATCGAACGAGATAATGGACATCTGAGCTTGCGTCTCTAGCTGACCTGGAAACTCCTTAGCCACGACTTCCAGAAAGCGCCGGTTAATTTCCTGAATGATTTCGGTGGGCCGAGGAAGCAAGGCACCAATCATGTTCAAGGACCAGCATTCCAATGCCTCGGGTAGCAAAGTATGGTTTGTGTAAGCCATGACAGATTGAGTGATCTCCCACGCTTGCGTCCATGACAACGAATGCTCGTCAATGAGTAGACGCATTAGCTCTGGTACAGCCAGACTTGGATGAGTGTCGTTGAGCTGAAAACAGTGTCCGTCAGCAAAAGTTGTAAAGCCGTCATTACTTTTCAACCAAATACGAATGGCATCTTGAAGACTGGCAGAAACCAGAAAATACTGCTGTCGCAATCGCAGCACCTTGCCGTTCTCGCTACTGTCATTCGGGTACAGGACCATCGTAATGTTTTCTGCTGCATTCTTGGCAGATACAGCTTCGGTGTAACCACCTGCATTGAACTCGTTGAGGTTGAACTCATCAGTTGCCGCAGAGCGCCACAAGCGCAGCGTATTGACAATACCGTTGCCGTGCCCAGGCACGGGAACGTCGTAAGGGACAGCTAGCACATCATCGGTATGGATCCAGCGATGAGTGACTTCTCCATTAATGTTGTCTATTAATTCGACGTGGCCACCAAATCGAACGCGACAGGCGATCTCGGGCCTTTCTAATTCCCAGACATGCCCCTCAATCAACCAATTGTCAGGACTCTCGACCTGCCAGCCGTTATCAATTGATTGCCGAAACATCCCGTATCGATAATGCAGACCATAGCCAGTGACCGGTAATGCCAATGATGCGCAGCTGTCGAGAAAACAGGCAGCCAAACGTCCCAAGCCACCATTGCCGAGCCCGGCATCGTGTTCTAGTTCAGCGATATCTTCCATGACAAGACCCAGCTCATGCAAAGCCTGGCTCAGCTCATCAGCCAATTCCAGATTTTGTACGGCATTGCCAAACGCCCGTCCCATCAAGAACTCCATGGATAAGTAGCAAGTACGCCGAACTGTGGCCGCTTCAGTAGCCCGCCTGGTAGCACGCCAATTATCCATCATGCGATCACGAACACTCAGCGCTACTGCCTTGTACAGGTAATGCGCTGAGTCCGTGTCAACATCACGACCAAATGTTTGAGAATAATGCTGCGTAATGGACTGCTTAAGCGCCGCACTATTATTGTGCAATGCTGGCAAAGCATCCAACCAGGCAGTTGAGCTTGTAGCAAGAGCGTCAGATTGGCTAGGCTGCAACATTTTACGGGCTGTGTGAGAGTTAGTCATGGGCGAATATTACAAGGAATTGGTTAGTATAAGTGACGGTTAAAGTAACTCGACACAAAGAACCTGCAGTGCCCTTCAGAATTGTGAGAAATTCTTCACAAGTGTTTTGCCATATCTGCTCCAGAACGTTAAGCTGAATCCATAACGATAAGAAAAGGAAACCGCATGAGCGTCCACGACGACAGACACATTACCCGGCTAACACGTGACACGCTGGCTCTGATTCTCGCGGGGGGCCAGGGAAGCCGATTACATGAACTTACCCACTGGCGTGCAAAACCCGCAGTGCCCTTTGGTGGAAAATTCAGAATCATTGACTTTGTTCTATCAAATTGCATTAACTCCGGTATTCGTCGTGTAGGCGTTGCTACCCAATACAAAGCACATTCACTTGTCAGACATATCAGTCGAGGATGGTCTGGTTTCAAGGCAGAGTTTGGTGAATTTGTTGAAATACTGCCAGCATCTAAACGCGTTGACGAAGGATGGTACAAAGGCACAGCAGACGCGGTCTTTCAGAACCTTGATATTATTCGGACCCATAAACCAAGATTTGTTCTGGTATTGGGTGGCGACCACATTTACAAAATGGATTACGGTCCGCTTGTGGCATCCCACGATCAACGCAAGGCAGACATGACGCTATGCTGTGTCGAGGTCTCCAAAGAGGAAGCTGCGGGTGCGTTTGGTGTCGTCAGAGTCGATTCCGAAGGACGGGTTCTAGAATTTCAGGAAAAACCTGCTGACCCTGCGGAAATACCAGGCAAACCCGGCCGAGTGCTTGCGTCCATGGGCAACTATGTATTCAACACTGAATTCTTGTATGACGAACTCATACACGATGCAGACTCCGAAGGCAGTTCTCATGATTTTGGCAAAGATATTCTGCCACGCATTGTTGAAACGGGAACCGTTTACGCATTTCGTCTTGGTGATGATCAACCGGGTGGTCAGCCATACTGGCGCGACGTGGGTACCCTTGATGCCTTTTGGGAAGCCAACATGGAACTGGTCGATGTCGAGCCTGAGCTAGACCTTTACGATCAGGAATGGCCTGTTTATACCTACCAGATGCAATTACCTTCAGCCAAATTTGTACACGATGTTGGGGCTCGCCGTGGCATGGCGCTAAATTGTATTGTCTCCGGAGGGTGTATTATTTCAGGAGGAACCGTGAGCCGTTCTCTTCTTTTTAGTAACGTCCGGGTGCGTTCATATAGCAAGATCGAAGATTCAGTTATCCTTCCGGATGTAGATGTCGGGAGAAATTGCAAAATCCGTAAGGCCATCGTGGATTCGGGTACCATTCTTGAAGAGGGTACTGAGATAGGGATCAACCGAGAACACGATCTGGAACGCGGATTTCGCGTCACGGAAAGCGGCATAACGCTTGTGACGCCAGAAAATTTCGGCCAGATGTTACATCGTGTACGATAAAGGTTAAGGATAACTGACTGATTTGCTGTCCTGACATCTTGACGTGCATCAGTCGCTATCCTATCGCGATGGTTGAATACGACAAGTAGCTGTTTTTTTTCGAGTCACTGTTAACCAGCGAAATATTATGCCCTCGCCTAAACATATTTGCATGCTTGCCGCCGAGAACGACGTCATACCCGGCGGCAAAGTGGGCGGCATTGGCGATGTCGTCAGAGACATTCCAAAAGCCCTGGCGAAAATCGGTGCTCAAGTATCAGTTGTCATTCCAGCCTACGCCTCATTTCATCTACAGCCAGAGTCGTTGCTCGTTGGAACAGTCGCAGCAGAATTTAGAGGTCGCCCCGAACGTATAGAATTGTATGAATTGTTCGCCAATCAGGACAAAGGCGTTCACTACTACGTGCTGCACCATCCGTTGTTTGGTGCTGGAGGTGCAGGAAATGTCTATTGCGATGATGATGCCAATCAGCCGTTCGCCACAGATGCCAACAAGTTCGCCTTATTCAGTGTCGCCAGCCTGAGCATTATTAAAGCTGGATTACTAGGCACGGTAGACGTTCTGCATTTACATGATTGGCACAGTGCACTTGCTGCAGCATTGCTCAAATTCGATCCTGCTTTTCGATCGTTGCAATCGATTCATTGCGTTTACAGTATTCATAATCTGGCCTTGCAGGGCATTCGCCCGTTTGCCGAGAGCGCATCATCTCTTGAAGCATGGTTTCCACACTTGCATTATGACAAGGAGCGAATGGCTGATCCCAGATGGCCACACTGTGTAAACCCCATGGCAACGGCCATTCGCCTGGCAGACAAAGTCCACACCGTATCACCCACCTATGCCGCAGAGATCGTAAGACCCAATGATCCATCCAAAGGGTTCCATGGAGGTGAAGGCCTAGACAAAGATCTCCGAACTTGTGCAGAACAGGACCGGTTGCTCGGAATCATTAATGGCATCGACTACCCTGTTAGCGAGTACTCCGTTAGCAAGAACAGCAGTCATCGCGACGCTAAATCCTGGGCGAAGTTTTTGTCTCAGGCAAGCGACGAAATGCTTCGGATAATCGGCACACAAAGCGTGCTGAAAAACTCGGACTATCTCGCGCACCAGCGTCTGGCACGATGGCAGTGGCAGCCTTTGCCAGCTCATGTTGTTACCAGTGTCGGTCGACTAACCGACCAGAAGATGGCTTTATTACTCCAGCCGATGGAAGACGGGAAAATTCCGCTGGAATCGTTGCTCGAACTTCTACAAAATCGTGGGCTCCTGCTGGTCCTTGGCACCGGTGATACAGACCTTGAATTTACCTGCAAGAAACTTGCAGCTAATCACCCTCACTTTCTATTCTTCAATCAATACTCTCAGCACCTCTCAGATTTATTCTTTAGCAACGGTGATCTATTTCTGATGCCAAGTTCATTCGAACCGTGCGGAATTAGTCAGATGCTCGCAATGCGTTCTGCTCAACCCTGCTTGGCTCACGAGGTTGGAGGACTAAAAGACACAATTAGAAATAATGAGACTGGCTATCTGTTTTCAGGAGATTCACTATCAGCTCAATCAGCAGCAATGATTGAACGGTTTGAACAAGTACTAACCCAGCGTGAACAACAGCCCGTCGATTATCAAAAAATTTCCGTTACTGCCAGCAAAGAGCGATTTAATTGGCAGGATAGCGCAGAGCAATACATGACAGAGTTGTATTCATGAACACTGAACTCGACAAAGCATCAATCGATGCCATTGTAGATGGCCGTCATACCAGCATTTTTTCTGTCCTGGGGCAACACCAGACTAGCAACGAATCAGTAACAAACGCCTCAGTCATACGTACCTTTCAACCCCACGTGGACAAGGTCGTGCTTGTCGATGAGAAAGGTATCAAAACACCTATGGTGGAGATCCACCCACATGGTCTGTTTGAAGTAAGTTTACCCACGCGTATCAATTCCTATCACCTGCAACTAGCCAATGATGAGCATCATTGGGACATTGTTGATGCCTACGCTTTGCCATCCCCTATGGGTGAACTGGATCGTCACCTGTTTAATGAAGGCACACACGAATGGCTCTATAAGACGTTGGGCTCGCACTTCATGGAATGGCAGGGGATTGAGGGTGTGCAATTCGCCGTGTGGGCTCCCAATGCTCAGAGCGTCGGTGTTGTTGGCGATTTCAATGACTGGGATGGAAGGCGCCATCTCATGCGATCACATCAGGAAAGTGGTGTCTGGGACATCTTCATTCCAGGGATAACCAGTGGCGCACTGTACAAATTTGAAATACGTAATAATCAAGGTAATCTGCTGGCTCTAAAGCATGACCCCTATGCGCCCTACTTCGAACAACCTCCCGGAAATGCATCAATTGTCTTCGAGAGCCAATTTATCTGGAGTGACAGCGAATATCAGGGTCGCAAAAAAGGGCTTGATCCTCGCCACCAGCCAATTTCGATTTACGAGGTTCATGCTGGTTCCTGGAGACATAACCTACATGGAGATCCACTAACTTACGTTGAATTAGCCAAAACGCTGATACCCTACGCCGTAGAAAATGGCTTCACTCATATCGAGCTAATGCCTATTACGGAGCATCCTTTCGAAGGTTCATGGGGGTATCAGCCCATTGGGCTTTTCGCACCGACATCCCGCTTTGGTAGCCCTGATGACTTCAGGCACTTGGTGGACGCCTGTCATGCCTCCAATATCGGCATAATAATGGATTGGGTGCCGGCTCATTTTCCTACCGATGCGCATGGACTGGGACAGTTCGACGGCACCCACCTTTACGAACACGCAGACCCACGCCAAGGCATGCATCAGGATTGGCAAACACTGATTTACAACTTCGGTCGGCGGGAAGTTGCAAACTACTTATTGAGTAACGCGCTGTACTGGATTAGAGAATTTCATCTCGACGGGCTACGAGTCGATGCCGTAGCCTCAATGCTCTATCTGGATTATTCACGTGAACAAGGCCAATGGATCCCCAATAAGCATGGCGGTCGGGAGAACCTAGAGGCCATTGATTTTCTTAAACGCATGAACATCCTGGTGCACGCCGAAGGTGGTATCACCTTAGCTGAGGAATCCACCTCCTTCCCCGGTGTCAGCCACCCTACGTACAGCAACGGTCTGGGGTTTACTTTCAAGTGGAACATGGGGTGGATGCACGACACTCTGGACTATATGAGCAAAGATGCGGCTTATCGAAAGTATCACCACAATACTTTGACGTTCGGATTGATCTACGCGTTTAGCGAAAATTTTGCGCTGCCCTTCTCACACGATGAAGTGGTTTACGGCAAAGGCTCCATGATCAACAAGATGCCGGGCGATGATTGGCAAAAATTCGCAAATTTACGCGCTCTTTACACTCTTATGTTTGGATATCCCGGCAAGAAATTGAATTTCATGGGTGGAGAAATAGCCCAATACAGCGAATGGCAACATGAAGGCAGCATCCAATGGGATTTGCTTGGAAATCCTAAGCATCAAGGAATTCAGTTACTCGTTCGAGACCTGAACAAACTCTACGCATCGCACCCAGCTCTGCACGAAACTGACTGTGAAGCACAGGGTTTTGAATGGATCGACTGCGATGATGTCGAACAAAGTGTCATCTCGTTCTATCGTTATTCTCTTGACCGAACAAGTAACTGCATAGTGGTGTGCAACTTTACGCCGTTAATTCGTAACAACTACATTATTGGTGTGAACGAACCAGGGTCCTATCGTGAGCTACTGAACTCTGATGATGAGAGATATGGTGGAAGTGGTCAAGGCAATCAGACACGATCAGCTTCCAAGGCCTCACCCATAGTAGCCAGGAATGAGATCACGCATTCCAGGCCCGCTTCTTTGGCCCTCACATTGCCCCCTTTGGCAGTATTGATTCTCGAGTGGACTGGCAACCCGACCAAAGCCTGATATACACTTCCGCCCAACTTGAATAAATCGCTGGTCCTCGTACCAGCCATGAAGTGCGTTGCAATATGTCGCGCACGTGCACCGATGTAGAGATGGGTTCCACATACTATGAAAAAACTGTTATTAACCGCAGCTTTAGGCCTCGGTCTTGGTGGCGGCGCCTGGAAATATCAAAATCCTGAAGGTACTTTAGAAGATTTTCGTACGCAGGCAAACGCCACTGTTGATCGGCTCAAAGTCGGAGTGGAGGCCGTTAGAACTTCCGACCCGAAGATAGTGCAAGAACAGGAAGAACAACAGATCGCGCTAAATTCACGGCAGGAAGCCGAAACAAAGGCTCTAATTGATCGTTTAGCGAAGTTAGAAGAAATGGTATTGACTCCTAACGAAGACGAGCCTGAGTCAGGCAGTATCGCTCTGACAACAGCCACTGACGAGCTGCAAGTGAACACCGACTCCAACTCAGCAAGCACGACTGCAATAATTGCGAACGCCGAAGCAAAAGTAGCTGCGGCAGAAGCAAGGATTGCAGCCGCTGAGACGAATATTGAGCAAGTTCTTGAGCAACAAGCCAAGATGCAAGCATCTTTTGACACTCTTGAAAACACCATAAGTACGCTGCAGGCGTCAGCCCAGAACATGGAAGGTACCAGTACAACCGAACTGGCACGCGTCAACGCGATCGACAGTAGGCTTGAATTAATGATGCGCCGCGTCGAAGAACAAACATTCGATTCGGAGATTGCAAGCGTAAAGGAAGGCCTGCAGGTTCTAGGTGCCGATGTGTTGGATGTACAAGGCACTCTCAAGAAGCAAGAGACAAACACTGCCAGTGATATCACTAGCGTCAATGAAAGAGCCAGCGCACTGGACAATCGGCTGGACACACTCGCCTCTTTCGCTCGACAAGACAAAACTTCCAGCGACTCTGGTGCGCAACCTTCGAATACACTCGCAGGCCCTGCTCTCGCCACTCTGAGTGCCGGTATTGACGAACGATTTAGTGCACTGGAAGACCGACTACAGACAGTCAACGCAGACTCTCGCAGGTTAGGTAGCCTCAATGATCAGATGCTATCGTTGGTAGAGGATATTGCGTCACTGAAAATACAGTACGCCGACACAGATCGCTCACTCGGGGAGATCAGTGGAAATATTGATGGACTGAAAACAGCCAGTGAATCAATGTCCATTGAAACTGTGCAAGCAGAAATTCGTGATCAGCTAGCCAACGTACAGTCACAATTGGAAAATGATCGAGCCAGCGACAATTCTTCAGAGCTTGAAGTGCTGATCAACACGACTCGCAATCGTATTCGTACACTTGAGCTGCGCGTCCAGGATCTCCCTGCGTCATCAGAAGAGGCAGACAACGCGTTGCAAAGTCAGAGTGCACTGAAATCACAGATCAATGCTTTGGAAAAACGGCTGGAAACCATCAACCAGACCGACCCGGATCTGGCAAATACACTGTCCAATGTTCAGCAACAAGTTGAACAACTGGCAGCACAGAGTTTTGTGATCCAGGCAGATCTCAAAGCTCAAAGTGAAGGCCGAACGGTTGAATACAAAATCTACTTTGATAGCAATAGCGCCGACATCACTACTGGTGCGGCAACAGTGCTGAAGTCATTCATTGCACAGGAAAAAAACCGCACGCTCGGCGTTTCTATATATGGATTCACCGATCGCAGTGGCTCAGCGTTTTACAACCAGAAACTAGCAGAGCAACGTGCGACAACAGTACGTTCCTTCCTCATTCAAAATGGTATGGACTACACCAAGATCAAGGCGTTGACAGGCCTAGGGGAAGATGCGGCTGCAGCTGTGTTACCAGACAATGCTGAAGACTCTCAGCAGCGCGTAGTCGTACTTTACGCTGAACAACCTTAAGCCAAGATACAGGTTTACGCCATGACTTTGCCGGATATTAGAGAAACAGACTGCCTATTGATTATTGATGTGCAAAAGGATTTCTGTACCGGCGGGTCACTGGCCGTGCCTGCTGCTGAAGAGGTTCTTCCATGGATCAACGAAAACTTAGCACAGTTCCAGACTGTTGTTCTGACCCAAGACTGGCACCCTGCTGGCCACTCAAGCTTTGCCAGTACGCATGTTGACCTGGCGCCTTTTGATACGGTCGAAATGCCTTATGGAAGTCAAACACTGTGGCCTGACCATTGTATTCAAGGTAGCAATGGTGCCGGTTTCCACGACGATCTCATAACGGACAACGCTCAGCTCATCATTAGAAAAGGGTTCAGAAACGCCATCGATTCCTATTCAGCGTTTTACGAAAATGATCACACGACAGCAACCGGCCTTACCGGATATTTGCGTGAAAGGTCGGTCCAACGGTTGGTTTGTGTGGGTCTGGCTTTAGATTACTGTGTCCGTTTTTCTGCTATCGACGCATGTCGCGAGGGTTTCGAGACAGTTGTGGTGGAGGCAGGCTGCAGAGGTATCAATGTTAACGGCTCCAACGACGATGCTCGTCTAGCAATGCTAGCGGCAGGAGCAACCCTGTTCTAGGAGCCTGCACGTCAGACTCCTAGGAGCTCGCAGAGCTCTGCCACTGTTGAATATCCGCCAGAGTCGGCAGATCAGCACCCGGCCGAGTGCACGTAATAGCGGCGGCAACCGCTGCGAAATTAACCCAATCTTCAATATTCGCATCGTCCAATGACAACTGCCCATCTATAATACAGCCGTGGGCATAGAGCCAATGCAGACTCGCAGCCTGAAACGTGTCTCCTGCTCCAACCGTGTCAGCGACTATGACTGACAAAGATCCCGATCTGGCAGTTCGGCCATCTGCTGTGTACACGGTTGCCCCTTTGCCACCCTCAGTCACCGCAACAGCCTTCACGCCTAACGCCAGGGTATCGGCAGCAAATGATTCGAAGGAAATGTTTTCGCCAAACAGTAACCCGATGTCTTCATCGCTGGCTTTCACAAAATCAGCTACTTTAGCCAGTTGCGCAAAGTTCTCTCGCCAGATTTCCATATCGGGCTGAACAGACGGTCGAAGATTGGGGTCATAGGATATGACACGTTTTCCAGCCTCTCTGACCGCAAGCGCAATCAATGCAGTGCAGGTTGGCTCTACAGCCGTAGAATATGAACCGAAATGTAAAACGGCCAACTCATCCGGAAATTCGAGTGGAAGCTCATCAATACTCAGTGAGTTATCAGCCGTATTGTCAGTGTAGAACGCATAGTTAGCAGACCCATCCTGATTTGTTCTAATCATGGCCAGGGTACTGTTCAGGGAAGTTGGAATGATCCAATCCTGCTTGATCCCGTTAGACTTAATGTATTCGCTAATGCCTTGACCGATAAAGTCGGTTGAATTTTTACACAGGTAACCTGTGTTGTTTCCTAACCGAGACAGTCCCACAGCAACATTCAAAGGAGAGCCTCCAACATGCCCTTGTAAGGATACTTTTCCTATTGCATCAGTCGGCTGATTGAATAAATCGACAAGAATATCCCCGCAACTTATAAACACAGATGATCTAGCTCCGCAAATTGAGTAAGGGTGCCCCTCGGGCTGTCAGTATGTCAAGCGATCAGCCGGGCTACCTGCACGCCAAGCAACTACTCCTGTATCAATTCGAACTGGACAATTTCGTTAGCCGACTCCTCCGGCAGGACTCCCAGACTCAGAATGCCTTTGCCGTCGAGCACAATTGAGTCACGACGCATGTGGAAAGGTTGTAAACCCTCCTTTTTGATGTAAGTTCCATTGGTGCTTAAATCATTTAAGAGAAATTGACCCCGTTGGTACACTATTTGGGCATGCTGGCGACTCGCCTCATCGTTTAGTACGGTGATGTTATTTTCTTCTGCACGCCCCATCACAACGTCAGGAAATTCAGGACCGACATGCAGAGTTTGAGCGCCATATTGAAGTTTAAGATGCTGATTTAAAAAAGAAACTACGTGATGAACACGGCGGCTCGACACGCGAGTAGAGGACTGTTTTTGATCGCGCCAGTCCAGGCGATGAATCGACACTGGTATAGGGATCCCTTTCACATCAATGTCGTCGACATCAGATGCACAAAGACGGATATCAGGCGACAATTGTTCTACAGCATCCACCGTGGCGACAATTTCATCGACTCTGGCAAATGCTGCGACTCGTGCGGCAATATTGACCGCGTGGCCGTACACGTCTCCGGCATCGGGAATCACTGAGCCTGTGTGAAATCCGACTCGTACTGCCACAGGCATTCCCAGGTGGGCCTGCTGAATTGATTTGGCTCCCATGAATGCGGCGTCACTAGAAGCGAAGCTTGCCAACACTGAATCGCCAACGGTGCGCAGCACTTCACCGCCATTTTCCCGCACAGCAAGTTTCATGGAGGCCAGACTCTGAGCAATCAGCTGATAAGCTTTCTCATCACCGACCCGTTCGTAAAGCACACCACTGCCGCCTATATCAGCAAACAAAATAGTAAGTAAACGGGGGTTTAAGTTCATATGACAATGGTAGCGCAGCTTCACCCACGAGACTGTTATAGTCGGTAATACACAAAGCGCAATATACGGTTATACAGATGGCTGAGCTTTCCGCAGTAGATTTTACTGCCCCCGACGCAGAGGTGAAATTTGTTCAATCACTCAGAGACACTGGCTTCGGTGTGCTTAAAAACCACCCAATTCCTGAATCGGCAGTAAGCAGCATCTACAAACACTGGACAGAATTTTTCAACAGTGACATCAAAGATGATTACCTCTTTGATCCTGAAAAATACGACGGCTTCTTCCCTCGAGCGCTGGCAGAAACCGCAAAAGGGAACTCGGTTAGAGATATCAAGGAGTATTTTCACTTCTATCCTTGGGGTCGATGCCCTGACGCATTAAAAGCTGAACTCGACGAATATTACGATAACGCCGTGAATTTCGCCTCAACGTTGTTGTGCTGGGTCGAGGCACAGACACCTGCTGAGATTGCGTTAGGGTTCCGCGAACCACTTTCAAACATGATCAACGGAGGTTCGCAATCGCTATTGCGCGTGCTTCACTACCCACCCCTTGGAGAGGATGTGGAGTCAGGCGCCATTCGAGCTGGAGCCCACGAAGATATTAATCTACTGACCTTACTACCAGCCGCTAACGAACCTGGATTGCAGGTCAAGGCCAAAGATGGGAGCTGGTTGGACGTGCCTTGTGATTTCGGCAACTTGATTATCAATATCGGAGATATGCTGCAAGAGGCCTCCGGTGGTTACTTCCCATCAACAACACACAGAGTAATCAACCCGGAAGGGCATGACTCGACCCGAGCCCGCATTAGTCTTCCCCTGTTTCTCCATCCCAGACCCGATGTCGTGCTTTCCGAACGATATACGGCGGGTTCCTATCTACAAGAGCGATTGTCCGAACTTCGTAGTTCAGACAGCAAATAGTCACACAACACCCACCCACGACAAACACGACAGGCAACAAACATGACACAAGTAGCCCTTGTAACTGGCGCAGGATCAGGAATCGGCCAACAAAGCGCTTTGGCTCTTGTTAACGCTGGATTTCACGTGGTTCTCACTGGACGACGGGAATCCGCGCTAAACGAGACGATCGCACTTTGCGCATCATCTGAAAAGATGACGGCTATCAGTTGCGACGTGACGCAAAGCGCTGCCGTGGATGCACTCTATGCACAGATAGAAGCGCAACATGGGCGACTGGACGTTTTATTCAATAACGCCGGAACCAATGTACCTGCCATGCCCATCGATGAGCTGACGGTTGAGCAATGGAAACTTGTGATAGATGTGAACCTTACGGGTGCCTTTTTAGCAGCACGCGGAGCATTTGCACTGATGCGTAAGCAATCTCCACAAGGCGGCCGCATCATCAATAATGGCTCTATCTCTGCATACGTGCCTCGACCCGGCTCAGTACCCTACACAGTCTCTAAACACGCGATTACAGGACTAACTCGTACATTGTCTCTGGATGGGCGTGCATTTAACATTGCTTGCGGTCAAATCGACATCGGCAATACGGCATCTGACATGACCGAGCAAATGAATTCAGGTGTGCCCCAGGCTGACGGTTCAATCAAGCCTGAGCCCACGATGGATACAAGCCACGTCGCAAATGCGGTAGTCAACATGGCGCAGTTGCCACTCGACGCAAACGTTCAATTCATGACGATAATGGCGTCAGCAATGCCATTCATAGGCCGCGGCTAAGGTTCCGGAACTAGCGGCTTAACTCAGCTGTCAGCTTATTCAAAGCGTGGGTTGCGAAATCGCGCCCCACGTCTTGATAAAGATAGAATGTCGCACAACCTAGGGCCTCCAACTCGGCAGCCTCATCGGGGAATCGTACAGACACAGCAAGCGTATTCTGAAAATCAAGTTCTCTAGCGAGCTTTGCGACTCGTAAATTCTCTCGATGGTTACTCAGGCTGACCATAATCAGTTCGCAGTTCACAAGCTGCGTGTGCTCCCAAAAGTCTCTATCGGACGCATCACCATGTACGCAAGGCCAGCCATTGCCTGATCGCTCCAATGCGACAGCATACTTCTCCTCAACACCCACTACATCCTGATGTCCAGCATCACGTAAAGCATCAAATGCTCCTCGTCCAACCCGCCCCATTCCCATAATCACAATATTGGCGGTTCCTAGTGATCCAATAGTTTCTTCAGGCAAACAAACGCTTCGCTCGTGCTGTCGCAACTTATCACCATACCGAATATAGAGGCTGTGAGCTTTGCGATTGAGGGGTGTTGCCACAACATAGGAGAGAGCCATTGCTAATGCAACTGTGGTCAACCACTGCTCACCCAGAATTCCAGCTTCCTGAGCAATAACCGTCACTATTAGCCCGAATTCACTATAGGTGAAAAGACTTAAACCAGATAGCCATCCTGTTCTTGCACGAAGACCAAATGCTGTTAATACACCAAAGTAGATTAGTGGTCTTAATGTAACCAGCATGGCAAGCACTATGGCGACATAGACAAGTTCAAGACTCGGTATGCCGTAATACCCGATTTGTAGAAAGAATCCTATGAGCAGTAAATTTTTCAAGCCTGCCAATTGGTCGTAAATTTCCTTCGCTTTTTTCGAATCAGCTCGCTCCAGCAACATACCCATGACCAATGCACCCAGCCCAGCTTTGAGATCAACAAACTCGAATAATTCTCCGGCACCAAATGCGGCGCCGATTCCTGCCAACAACAGTAGCTCACCATGACCGATGATCGGCAGGAGCTTGCGGATAACGGGAAGCAAAAGAGGCAGACCGAGCAGCAGCAGAGCCCACGGTGTCGGCAGGTAATCAGCTGTTACAACTAAATAAATAACGGCGAACACATCTTGCACAACGAGTATGCCAATGGCGATAGATGCATAGAAGGAGGTTGATTCTCCTCGCTCCTCGAATAACTTTATCGCAAGTACCGTGCTGGAGAAAGACAACGCGAACGCCAAAGTCCACGGTGCTGCCGCGTGATCGAAGGATAAAGGTGGATACACCATGCCAACTATGTAAATAACCGCAGTCGTTAACGGTACCGCTATGACCATGTGCAGGATGGCTGAACCCCACACGTATTTCGGTTTTAAGGATGCAGGGTCTAGCTTTAGCCCAATGGTAAAAAGCAGCAACAGAATGCCAGCATCAGCAAGTGGCGCCAACCCTTCACCAGAACCAATACCGATGGCGTTACTGACAAATCCAGCTAACAGATAGCCAAGCAATGGAGGATATCCAAACCGGCTAAATACCAGACCGGCAGCAAAAGCCACTGCTATTACTATGGGCTCCATACCCTATTTACAGCAACTTGTTATTCATTTAGCGGCATTGCTGAATCTACAAGGTTAACCCAGTACTGGCACCCATACCGTATCGCCTCATCATTGAAGTCATATTCCGGGTGATGCAGGTTAGCTGACGTACCATTGCCGATAAACATAAAGGTCCCAGGGCGTTCATTCAGCATGAAGGAGAAATCTTCTGCACCCATCATGGGTACCCTCTGTGGATCAACCTTCTCGTGTCCCACGACCTTTCTGGCAACTTCGACAGCAAATTTTGTTTGAGCTTCATGATTGACCGTAGGCGGATAGCCATCTCGGTAATTAACCACAGCAGTTGCATTAAAGACTTTGGCAGTTTGTTCAGCAATATCAATGACCCGCTGTTTTGCATCCAGACGTACAGACTCATCAAAGGCTCGAAGAGTGCCACGCATCTTAACGCTTTGTGGAATGACGTTATATGCGCAGCCCTCAACTTCCATGGTAGTTACTGAGACCACCACAGGGTCGATCGGTCGTATTCCGCGAGAAACAATACTTTGCAGCGCCAATACAGTGTGGGAGGCAACGACAACTGGATCGATGCATGCATCCGGCATCGCCGCATGCCCACCCACACCCGTTACCAGAATATCGAATTCGTCGGCCGCAGCCATTAATGGACCCGGGCGCGTCGCAAACTCTCCAATGGGCAAATTAGGCATGTTGTGCATGCCATACACCTCGTTTATTCCAAAACGTTCCATCATGCCGTCCTGGCACATGGCCTGCCCGCCTGCTCCACCTTCTTCTGCCGGTTGAAAAATAACCACCACAGAGCCATTGAAATCACGAGAGTCCGCTAACGCGCGGGCTGCTCCAAGAAGCATCGCAGTATGTCCATCGTGTCCACAAGCATGCATTTTTCCAGCAGTTGTCGAGGCCCACTGCGCACCCGTGGCCTCGTTAATCGGCAGAGCATCCATATCAGCTCTTAGCCCGATAACTTTACCAGAGCCTTGGCTGCGCCCTCTGATGACACCAACAACACCCGTTTGACCCACACCTTCGACCACATCATCCAGGCCGAAATCGCGTAATTTATCCGCAACAAATTTTGCTGTTCGGTGCACGTCGTAACCGAGCTCGGGGTTTTGATGGATATCGCGACGCCATGCTGTGATTTCTGGCAATAGGTTATCGAGTCGATCAGTGCTTTTCATCGTGTTAGGCCTTTGGTTTGTAATCACCACCGTGATCTTTTGACCACGTTATCGGATCCTTCAAAAACGCCTCAACCTGCGTATGCGCCTCTTCAGAGAAATGTCCTGCTGCACGTGAAGCTGCCAGCACATCCCACCAGGTTGCCAGGTAATGCAGTTGTAAACCGGCTTTATCCAGATTTTCAGGAGTTTGATTGAAGATGTCGTAGTAGAAAACCACCAGGGTGTGACTCACAACCCCGCCAGCCTCACGAATGGCTTCAGCAAAACTAAGTTTGGAGCCGCCGTCGGTGGTCAGATCTTCAACGAGTAGAACTCTTTGCCCTTCGCTGATATCACCTTCTATGCGTGCATCGCGGCCAAAGCCTTTGGGCTTTTTCCGCACGTATTGCATAGGCAACTGCATCCGATCACTGATCCAGGCAGCAAAAGGAATTCCGGCTGTTTCGCCACCAGCGATGGCATCAAACGCCTCATACCCGGTATCACGTACCAACGTGGACACTGCAAAATCCATAAGCGTGGAACGAATCCGAGGATACGAAATCAACTTACGGCAGTCGATATAGACGGGACTTGCCAGTCCCGATGTAAAAATATACGGATCCTCAGGGCGGAAATGGACTGCCTTGATTTCCAACAGCATTCTTGCCGTAATGGCTGCCATCTCTTCTCGAGATGCGTAGGACGTATTGAACATTATTAAACTACCTGCCAGTAAATGTCGCGTGCGGGATCAAACGGAACAACCCAATCATTGCCGACCGATATGCGCGGTGGAATCGGGGTTTTAGTATCGCTTTTCTGCAACGTTATAGTCTTTGAGTTGGGTTCTAGCCCGTACCACTTTGGGCCGTTCAATGATGCAAATGCTTCGAGCTTATCCAGTGCGTTGGCCTCTTCAAATACCGCAGCCAGACAAACCATCGTATTGGCTGCATTGAACACGCCGGCACACCCACAATCACTTTCCTTGCTGCTACGCGTGTGTGGGGCACTATCAGTACCCAGGAAATAACGTTCGTCGCCACTGCACGCAGCCTTAACAAGCGCCTGACGATGCTCTTCACGCTTTACAATAGGCAAACAGTAGTAATGTGGACGGATGCCACCGACGAGCAGATGATTTCGGTTGATCATCAAATGGTGTGTCGTTAACGTTGCTGCCAGATTTTTATCAGAGCTTGCAACATAGTCAACGCCGTCTTTGGTCGTAACGTGCTCCATCACAATGCGCAGCTCAGGCAGCGTATTCCGCAATGGCACAAGAACCGTTTCGATAAAGCGCGCTTCACGATCGAAAATATCGACGTCACTATCAGTGACCTCACCGTGCACACACAGCGTGACTCCATGCTTTGCCATAGCTTCAAGAACCGACATAACCTTATGGATGTCAGTGACTCCAGATGAGGAATTAGTCGTTGCACCTGCCGGATACAGTTTGACCGCAACGATTGATCCAGCAGCAGCAGCGCTCACAACATCCTCAGGATCGGTAGTCTCAGTCAAATAGAGTGTCATCAAAGGTTTAAAAGACTGTGGCGCTCCACTTGCTGCAAGCGCGTTTTCAATTCTCGCCTTGTATTGCAGTGCATCGGCACCGGTTACCACTGGAGGGACCAAGTTGGGCATGACTAAGGCGCGACCAAAGTGTTCAGCGGAACTACCAACAATGGCTGATAACATGTCGCCATCGCGAAGATGTAGATGCCAGTCATCAGGCTGGGTAAGCGTGATTTGCATGAATTTATTTGTCAGGTGGTGGGGCGGCTAGCGTCGATTATGCGACGAAATGCTGCAAGTGTTTCTTCTGACACATGATGTTCGACTCCTTCGGAGTCAATTTTCGCGGTAACGTCGTTAACACCAATAGCCAGGAGAAACTGATAAACTACATTATGCCGTTCACGGCTGCTATCAGCCAAAGTCTTACCTTTGATCGTTAAGAATATTGATCTGTAAGGTTCACTGGTGACATACCCTTCGCGTTGCAAGCGGGCGATTGTTTTGCTTGCGCTGGGTTGTGATATACCCAGTCGCTCGGCCAATTCAACTAGCCGAGCTTCACCTTGAGAATCGATCAAGTCGTCAATGAGCTCTACATAATCCTCGGTGGACTCCATCTGATGAGCTTGGCGTACCACAGCAAAAGCCTCTGCTTGCTCATCAGGTTCTTGCAACGGCCTTTCTGCCGAACTCTTTGTAGAATCGAAACTCATAGGTTTAGCGGTGTCTCTATTCGGGCTCCGGGTACTACCGTCAATTATGCCATGATCCTGTCCGGGTGATGCCAGTGATCCGCCAGTTACTGGGTGACCAGACGTCGCGCCAGTCTCTGTGTCTCACGCATTCGCCGCACAAAGGCGACAATAAAAATCGCTGTGAGGATCAGTACGATAGTCGGTGCAGGTGCGCTGTCTAGATAGAAACTTAGGTATGCGCCAATGAGCATCGAAGCGACACATACTGCCACTGACACGATCATCATATGACCAAAACTGCGAACGGTGAGAAATGCAATTGCACCCGGTGTAACCAACAGCGCTACTGCCAAAATAAGACCTACTGAGGTCAGAGTAGCTACGATAGTCAGTGACAAACTGATTAGCAGACCGTAGTGAAGTGCATTAGTGTTCAAGCCGATCGCTTTTGCCTGCGCTGGATCGAAAGCATGCAACAACAGATCCTTCCACTTCAGCAGTAGTGCTAACGATACGGCCAAACTAATCAGTCCGCTCGTCAGTAGGTCCTCTTTGCCGATGCCCAGCATGTTACCGAACAATACATGGTCGAGGTGTTCGTTGGTATGAATCGAGGTGTACATGATTATGCCGACTCCGAACATTCCAGAAAACACGACACCCATGACGGTGTCTCGCTTGACCCGACTGTTCTCAGCCAAATAACCTGTCAGCACAGCACAGATCATCCCTGCTACAAAGGCACCAATAATCAAAGGTATGTTTAGAATCCAAGCCAGAACCACTCCCGGCAAAGTGGCGTGGCTTACCGCATCACCCATCAATGCCCAACCCTTGAGCACTAGAAAGCAGGACAGCAATGCCGTTGGCGGCGCCACCAATAAAGCTATCCAGAACGCATTTTGCATAAAAACAAACTGAAAAGGCTGCAGCAGCGTGTCCATGATCATGTCGCGGACTCCTTAGCAGCTTGGCTACGGAGTTCGGCAAACCTGGGTCCTTTGATTGCTGCAGCAGCCTTGCGCCGACTTGAAAGCAAACCGTGTTTGGGTGCAAACACGAAAGCGCCCAGAAAAATCAGAGTCTGCAAGGTGACTATCACACCTCCAGTGGCACCGTCTAGAAAATAACTGATGTAAGCACCGGAAAAGCTGGTCAGCGTACCGATTGCCACCGACAGCATGATCAAGCGAGTAAAACGATCGCACAGTAGATAGGCAGTAGCTCCAGGGGTAACGACCATCGCGATAACAAGAAACGCACCGACCGTGATCATCGCCGCGACGACAGAAGCCGAGAGTAGGACAAAGAACAAAGCCTTTAGTAAGTCTGGCCGCAGCCCAATGGTACGCGCATGATTCTCGTCGAAGAATGTCACCATCAAATCCTTCCACTTCGCCAGTAGTACTACCAATGAAACCACCCCGATCAGTACCAGTTGCAAGGTGTCCTCCGGTGTAATCGCTAGGATGTTACCCATCACGATAGTCTGGATACTTACCGCCATCGGATTGATCGAGACCATGAATAGGCCAAGGCCAAAAAATGACGTGAAAATAATACCAATGATCACATCGATCTTGAGGCCTGAGCGCTCACTGAGAAAAAGCATAGCTGCAGCAGCTAATCCGCCAGCAATGAACGCACCCACCGAGAACGGCAAACCAAGCATGAATGCCCCTGCAACACCGGGCACAACAGAATGGCTCAGCGCATCGCCTATCAACGACCAGCCTTTGAGCATCAGGTAACACGAAAGGAAGGCACATACCCCCCCTACCAGAGCGGAAACCCACATGGCGTTTACCATGTAGCCGTAACCAAACGGCTCAAACAGATAATCGATCATGAATCTGGCCGACTAATGTCTTTGTTTGAGGCTGCTGCACTGTCCGATACGCCTGGCGATAAATTGGTCGGCTCTGCGGAAGCTGGATCACCATAGTGAACAAATGGCCTTTCGTCGTCCGTAATGATCGACACCTCCCGTGGGTCATCATCATCATGCAACTCCTGACCTCCTAGCGTAAAGTGACGCAGTACGCCACCAAAGGCCAACTCCAGGTTGTGTCGGGTGAATGTTGTATCGGTAGGCCCGTAGGCTAGTACGGTGTTCTTCACAAGCACTGTACGATCACAGAATTCACGAACAGATCCAAGGTTGTGAGTAGAGACCAGCATGACTCGCCCTTCTTCACGTAACTCACGAAGCAGCTCCACGATTCGGTCCTCGGTCTTGACATCAACACCGGTGAACGGCTCGTCGAGCAGGATAACTTGCCCATCCTGGGCTAGCGAGCGAGCCAGAAAAATGCGTTTACGCTGACCTCCAGACAGCTCACCAATCTGGCGATGACGAAAATCCTGCATGCCGACTCGCTCGAGTGCCAGCTCGACACTCTCTTTGTCCGCCTGCGATGGGCGTCGCAAGAATCCCATATGTCCGTAGCGCCCCATCATCACCACATCATCAACCAAAATCGGAAAGGCCCAGTCGACCTCTTCCGATTGTGGCACGTAAGCAACTAAGTTCTCGCGAATCGCCTGCTTGACGCTTCTACCTAGCAGACGAATTTCTCCCTTACCGATCGGCAGAAAACCCATAATCGCCTTAAACAGAGTCGATTTACCGGCCCCATTGACACCGACCAGTGCTGTAATCGTGCCCAGCGGCACCTCAAAGGACGCATCGTAAAGGGCCGTATGCCCGTTACGGTAGGTGACCGTCACGTCGTTGGCCGTGATACCGGCACCCGCATCGCTAATTTGCATAGCGGCAGTATCTACAGCCTTCACTCGATCTGGCAAGGTTTTTCTCCGCTCTTACTTCAAATTGCTTGTCAGACCGTCCACAACAGTCTGGGACGTCACTCGTAACAGGTCTAAATACGTAGGAACTGGACCATCCTTTTTACTCAGACTATCCACATACAAAACCCCTCCGTACGCCGCACCAGTCTCACGTGCCACCTGCTCTGCAGGCGAGGTATTAACAGTGCTTTCACAGAACACAACAGGGATCTCATTAGCTCTCACTCCATCGATCACACTGCGGACCTGTTGCGGCGTGCCAATCTGATCAGCATTCATCGGCCAGAGATAGAGCTCTTTCAGGCCAAAATCACGCGCAAGGTAGCTGAAAGCTCCCTCGCAGGTCACGAGCCAGCGTTGGGCTTCAGGAATTTTGGCGATTTGTAAGCGCAGTGGCTCTATGGTATCGCTAATTTGCTGTTTGTACGCATCAGCATTGGCCAGATATGCGTCTGCATTGTCCGGATCTTGCTGTGCCAAAGCCGCGGCAATATTATCCACGTAAATTCCAGCATTTTGCAATCCCATCCACGCATGCGGGTTGGCTTGACCCTCGTAGGCACCTTCCGCTATGGAAATCGGGTCTATTCCGTCAGTCAATGTGGCAGAAGGCATGTCATTCAGGTTGCCCACGAACTGCTCGAACCAGAGTTCGAGATTCAATCCGTTCCAGAGGATCAAGTCAGCATCGCTAGCACGTACGATATCCTGTGGAGTGGGCTGATACCCATGTATCTCCGCACCTGGCTTGGTAATCGACACCACGTCTGCATATCCGCCTGCCACATTTTGTGCCATGTCAGCCAACACAGTAAAGGTCGTTACTACTTTAAGCTTATCCTCCTGTGCACTCACATTCACACTTACTGCGAAGAGAAAAATTGCTAGTGCTGCAACAGCAACAGGGCGGGTAATCAACATGTTTTACTTCTCTTAAGTTTACATTGGCTAGATAGTTTAGCCTAGGCTAACTTGTTAAATCAACGTGTAATGATGAAAGTTGTTTTCCTGTTTGACTCCCCGAAAGGAATACTGTGTACCCTAAGCATTTGGGGCGACCAAAAAATACCCAAGTGAATTACTCGGATATAGCCTTAAGGTTCGCATGGTTGTTAATGAGAATTATTCGTATTAACATTGACGTTCTTTAATTAATCCATGCCGACGGCTTGTTTCAATGAAATTCACAAAAAAATTCAGAACTACCCACTGCTTGATGATTCTCGCATCCGTGCTTGCAAGTGTCGCATCGGCGCAGGCCACAGCCGCAGAGGTCAACGTCTATTCCTACCGACAACCCTTTCTCACTGATCCTATTTTCGATGCGTTTACCGCAGACACAGGCATCAAAGTCAACACGGTCTTTGCTAAGAAAGGCTTGATCGAGCGCCTGGAAAATGAAGGGATTAATAGTCCTGCTGATCTGGTTTTGGTCACCAATGTAGGCAACCTTGCATCGGCGGTGGACGCGGGGGTCACGCAGTCCTTAAGCAATGAAGTACTCGAGAGCAATATTCCTGCGAGTTTTCGTGATGTAGACGGACACTGGTTTGGATTAACATCTCGCGGCCGTATTATTGTCACCTCCAAAGACCGAGTGGAAGCTGGTCTCATTAATGACTACAGCGACTTAGCAAAACCAGAGTTAGAGGGACGTATTTGCACTCGCAGTGGCAAACACTCTTATATGGTGGAACTGATTGCATCAGTGATTGCGCATGAAGGTGAAGAAGTTGCGCAACAATGGTTGAAGTCGGTTAAAGCCAACCTTGCCCGTAAGCCACAAGGCAATGACAGGGCTCAGGTGAAGGCCATATCCCAAGGTGAATGCGATGTTGCGATAATCAATACCTATTACATGGGCGCCATGATGTCCAAACCGGAACAACAAGCCTGGGCTGACTCCGTGAATGTCATTTTTCCTAATCAATCTGGTTATGGTACACACATGAATATCAGCGGGGTCGTCCTGACCAAAGCTTCACCCAACCGCGACAATGCCGTAAAATTAATGGAATATCTGGTTAGTGATGTGGCGCAAAACCTGTATGCAACAGGTAATCACGAATACCCAATTAAAACCGATGTATCTCCGTCTGAACTCGTCAGTAGTTGGGGAGAATTCAAGAAAGATAGCTTGTCACTCAACGACATTGCAAAATACCGAGCTCAGGCAAGTCGTCTAGTTGACACTGTAGACTATGATGGCTAAGAAACCGCTCGTAAGCCCACTGCCGCAGCTTCCTGATGGAGCTGCGGTCACTGGCCGCGTCAAGGCGCGATGGGGCTCATCCCCTACGTATCAGTCCGCGACACCCTCAGCTGTTCGCTGGCCTGGGGGTGCGTTTCATTACAGCGCCAGTAGAATCACAGGAACCCGGCAACTAAGCAATACCGCTGTTCATCCAGCACGAGGGGCGGCACCCTTTCCCGAAGTGCAATATCGCAAGCATTTTCCAGGTGCACTCAAGCGCCCTGCACTCAGAGTGCTGGATGAAACAGCAAGCGTCGATGCAAACTTAAAACATCGCAGTCTACGAATCGCTACATACGGTATCTGGGCATCCATAAGCGGCTGGCCCCTCATGGCCATGATCGTTGCATTCGTTGTTTGTCTACCTATTCTATCTGTACTGTATCTAGCATTTAATCCTGAGGAAAATATCTGGCCCCACCTCTGGAATACCGTCCTCTTAAATTACATTGCCAACACTTTGGGTTTGATGTTTGGAGTTGCAGCTGGCACCTTGTTAATCGGGGTAAGTACTGCATGGTTAGTCACACGATATGAGTTCCCGGGGCGTTCAATGTTCAATTGGGCTTTGCTATTACCTTTTGCGGTACCTGCGTATGTCATCGCATACATCTATACAGATCTATTAGAGTTTGCAGGTCCGGTTCAAGGCGCTCTGCGAGCAGCCTTTGGCTGGACACTTGCCAATCAATACTGGTTCCCTAGCATACGTTCCCTTCCCGGAGCCATCACGATGATGGTTCTCGTCTTGTATCCCTACGTTTACCTATTAGCAAGAGCCGCATTTTTAGAGCAATCTGCCTCAGTGGTGGAAGCTGCCAGGGCTCTTGGTGGAACATCAAGATCTCGTTTTTTCCGTATATCCCTACCGATGGCTCGTCCTGCAATAGCCGTGGGTTTAGCGATGGCACTAATGGAGACGCTCAATGATTTCGGTACGGTAGACTACTTCGCTGTACGCACTCTCACCTCAGGCTTGTATGATGTATGGCTGGGCATGAACAATCTGGGCGGAGGTGCACAGATTGCCTCTTTGCTTCTGGTTTTTGTCATGATGCTCATCGGCCTGGAAAAAGTCAGTCGACGCCATCAAGAACATTACCAACCCACATCCTCACGATTCCGCAGGTACAACCATCGGAAACTGAAGGGCAAAGAGGCACTGCTAGCCACGACAATTTGTTTCATACCCATCTGCTTCGGATTTCTAATACCTGCCTGGGTTTTACTGAGTTATTCGATTCAATATTTTGATGTTTCCTTCACTGCGGACTTTCGCCAGATAGCGTTCAATTCTATGAGCCTGTCGGCCACTGCAGCCTTAGCTGCTGTCGCTGTGGGAATTTTGCTCAGCTATAGTCAAAGGCTCCGCCCGACACGCCTACTGAAAACGAGCGTCAATATTTCCAGTCTTGGCTATGCAGTTCCCGGTGCGGTACTGGCAATCGGCGTCATTATTCCCTTCGCGGCAATCGACAATACTGTCGATGCGTTCACGCGAAAACATTTTGATTTTTCTACTGGCCTAGTGCTAAGTGGAACTGTCTTCGCTTTGGTATTTGCCTATACAGTGCGGTTTTTAGCAGTTGCATACGGGTCCGTAGATGCCAGTATGAAAAAAATCAGTCCACATATGGATGACGCTGCAAGATCCCTGGGTCATTCCTCACTAGGAATACTGTCGAAAATACACCTGCCACTTATGAAAAGCGGAGTTCTCACAGCAGCGCTGGTAGTTTTCGTCGATTGCATGAAGGAACTGCCTGCGACACTGGTTCTACGTCCATTTAATTTCGACACACTGGCAACGCATGTCTATCAATTTGCATCTGATGAACTCATAGGCGAAGCCGCATTAGGATCCTTGCTCATTGTGCTAGTTGGACTGGTACCTGTGATACTGCTGACTGTAAGTATTGATCGCTCTCAAGAACTCAAGGCCGCGGGTATAAGCACTGTTGGCAATCTCAAAAATCAACCTGCGTAACTGGCAAAAATCCCAGCGCTCAAAGTACACTATCGACTCGCACTTTTGAGATCTTGGCATGAGCGCAAAAACGACAGTTCTACGAGAATTTCCAAAAAGCGTAAGAGTCGTCGAACATCAAATCATCACGATGCCCGATGGCTGCGAACTTTCGGCACGTATCTGGATTCCAGAGGATGCTGAAGTCTCACCAGTACCTGCAATAATTGAACACCTACCCTACAGAAAACGAGATGGAACCATAGTTCGAGACTGCATGAATCACCCTTGGTTTGCAGGCCATGGCTATGCCTGTATCCGTGTGGACATGCGTGGCAATGGCGATTCGCAAGGGCTCATGCAGGACGAATACACTGAGCAGGAATTGCGAGATGCCTGCGATGTTATTCAGTGGGCAAGTGCACAATCTTGGTGTACAGGCCATATCGGAATGATGGGTATCTCGTGGGGCGGCTTCAACGCTTTACAGGTGGCCAGCCTAAAACCTAAGGCTTTGAAAGCCGTCATTACCGTATGCTCAAGTGTTGATCGATTCGCAGACGACATTCATTTTAAAGGTGGCTGTCTACTGGGCGAAAATATCGGCTGGGCAGCTACCATGTTGTCTTATTCCTCTCGCCCACCCGACCCTTTACTGGTAGGCGATCAGTGGCGTGAATTATGGCTTTCAAGACTTGAGAACATGCCATTTCTAGCCACAACCTGGATTGGCTGCCAGACAAGAGACGCGTATTGGAAACACGGTTCAGTTTGTGAAGACTACACATCCATTGATGCTGCTGTACTCTCAATTGGTGGATGGCATGATGGGTATCGCAATACCGTATCTCATTTAGTTGAAAACCTAAGCTCGCCTGTCAAAGGTATTGTCGGGCCATGGATACACAAATATCCCCACTATGCAGCACCCGCCCCAAGAATCGGATTTCTCCAGGAATCACTTCGTTGGTGGGATCACTGGCTCAAAGAAATTGATACAGGAGCAGACGATCTACCAGCCTATCGTGCCTATCTGATGGACGGACTACCTCCCGCTCCCTGGTACGACGAACGTCCGGGACGATGGATTGCGGAAGATTCCTGGCCGTCGAAAAATATTGGCCAACAATGCTACGCAGCTGGGAATGACAACACTCTGCAACTCAAGCAAGATCACAACGATGCTCCTTCTGTGGAATTAGCAAACTGTCTCATCAATACAAAGGCAAATTGTGGCTCTGGTACAGGCGAGTATTTTCCGTTCACCTTTGGACCAGAACTACCTGATGATCAGAGTGATGACGACGCCCTGAGTTGCTGTTTCGACAGTGATGTTAAATCAGATATCACTGATATTGTGGGCGCCCCAGTCATCAATTTTTGTTGCAGCGTCGATAAGCCACTTGCCCATCTCACATTCAGATTGTGTGATATTCAACCCGACGGCTCATCAACACTAATCACTATGGGCATGTTGAACTTAACGCATGCTAAATCGCACGAGTTCCCCAAGCAAATATTAGCCAACAAGCCATTTAAAGGATCTGTTGCGCTCGATCAGGTTGCCTATCGGCTAGCAGCCGGACACAAGCTGCGATTGTCCATATCGTCGGCGTACTGGCCGTTCCTGTGGCCGTCTCCTGAAACAGTCACTGTGACGCTTTACAGTGCAGTATTGAATCTTCCAACAAGACTATCAGTTGCAACAATAGATGAATGCTCATTTGATGCTCCCGAAACGGCCTCTGGCTGGGATCACGATGTCATAAGAGAAGCTTCTTCTACAAGAGAACGCACTATCGATCCTGAAACAGGCTTTAGCATCACGCGTATTCACAATGACTTTGGTGAAAACCGCGATGCTGATCATCACTTAATAAGCGGCAGCAAAATGAATGAGAAATTTTCAATTCACCCAGAAAATCCTGCTTCGGCAAGTATCGATATTGCCTGGGAGCAAAACCTAGCTCGTGATGAATGGAGTATTAAAACTCACGCTAAGATGCACATGCATGCAGACTTAGATTGGTTTTATATCCAAGGCACTCTGTCCGCGTGGGAAAACGATGCCGTTATTTTTCACCGCGATTACGATGAGAAAGTTAAGAGACGGTTCGTGTGACGACCTGGAGTACGAAGGCTACTTTAGCGTTTCTGCCATAAGGACTTCCTTGGGAGTGTCATTACGATCATTGAATTGTGATTTTTGACGATGATATGAACGTCATGATTTCATAGGAAATACCCATTAAGATTCACACAACATGATGCACACATAGCTCAACTTGATTCCCATCAGGATCACCAAGGTACAACGAGTGAACCTCATCATGCTCGTATGGATTCACTTCAATACCCATAGATTCTAATTCTACTTGCGCTAAAACAAGTTCCCTCTTGCCACCTGGCAACTGAAACGCAATATGATCAAGTGCCGAGGCTGAGTCATCCACCTTATCCGACTGGAACAACGCATGGTTGTGATGGTCATCTGCACAAAAAAACACTATTGTTTTCGTAATCGTAGACGCAGCACACAAAACTGTGGCAAGCCCTATCGCCTCTTTTACAGGGAGAATATGTGAACCCGCCGCAAGTACTAGAAGCGCTGTTCCAAATCCAAATACAGCTGAGAATAGTGAGACAAAGAATCCAAGAAAAATTAAGAGAAGCTGTGCTTTCCCAAATTACGTATTCGCTCTAGTTCATATGCCCCAATTCAATCGCGATGATATCAATTCTCGGAAATCAGCAAGTACTAGTATCCCGTTTTTAATCGTGTGCATATCAAGGTCTAATACATGCAACGACATTGTTGCTTCGCACAGACCTCCAGTGGAGGTCCACACGCCTACTGTGATTAATGACTACGTGCGGCCAACAGCTCAGTCAACCACTCTGGATCCATCTCCGGTACTGATGACAGTAGCAATTGGGTGTACTCAGGATGAGGTGGGTTGAGAATTTCACTCTTGAGACCTTGCTCGACAACTTTGCCTTGATACATCACGACAATTTCATCCGAAATAGCCTTAACGGTTGCAATATCGTGCGTAATAAACAAGTAGCTGATACCAAATTCCTCTTGCAGACGGAGCAGGAGTTGCAATATTCCTTCCTGAACTATCTGGTCCAACGCCGACGTCACTTCATCGCAAATTATAACATCTGGCTCTGCCGCAAGTGCTCGAGCTATGCAAACACGTTGTTTTTGTCCACCTGATAGCTCTGACGGTAATCTGTCCAAAAAAGACTCATCGAGCTCAATCATATCAAGCAACTCCATGATGCGTTTATCACGTGCAGTACCTGTTTTACCCAAATAAAATTCCAACGGTCTGCCTATAATATCTTCAACGGTTTGCCGAGGATTCATGGCGGTATCTGCCATTTGATAAATCATCTGGATACGCTGCAGCTGCGCTGGTGTCCTGGATTTTAGATCGGCAGGAAGAGCCTCACCATTAAATTCAACGGTACCTGCCGTGGGCGGTAATAAACCTGTAATCACGCGTGCAGCCGTAGATTTACCCGAACCAGACTCGCCAACTACTGCAACTGTTTTTCCTCTGGGCAGCTTTATAGAGACATTGTGCAGAACTTTTGCAGATCCGTATGCAGCATCGGCTCCGTTGATCGATAACACGATATCGTCGCCTTTGACTTCCGGCTTCTCCAATGCCCGAACAGACCACAGTGAGCGCGTGTAGTCCTCTTTGGGCGAGTCCAGCATCATTTTTGTCTCAGCCTCTTCGACTTCCTCACCGTAGCGCAAAACTTTGATGGAATCTGCCATTTGAGCGACCACCGCAAGGTCGTGGGTGATGTAGATGGCGGCCGCACCATACAACTTGACAATGTCACGCATGGCAGCCAGTACCTCGACCTGAGTTGTAACATCCAAAGCAGTCGTTGGTTCATCGAAAATGATGAGGTCAGGCCTTGGAGACATGGCCATGGCCGTCATGACACGTTGCAGCTGACCACCAGAGACCTGATGTGGATACCTCTGCCCTATGTTCTTTGAGTCAGGCAATTGCAACGAATCATAGAGAGCAATAGCATCCTGTCGGCAAGCGTCATCGGATTGCGACCCAGACCTAGACGATGCTTCAACCGTTTGATCAATTAAGCGATGCGCAGGATTAAACGCAGCCGCTGCAGATTGGGCCACGTAGGCAATGCGAGTGCCCCACAAGTTCCGTTTTTCGTTTTCTGGCAGATCAGTCA
Source organism: Granulosicoccus sp. (assembly GCA_047634635.1). GTDB lineage: Bacteria > Pseudomonadota > Gammaproteobacteria > Granulosicoccales > Granulosicoccaceae > Granulosicoccus. The sequence continues at coordinate 63,874 of JBLIIE010000001.1, forward strand.
GCTCGACACCATCGAACCTGATGGTGCCCTGCGTGAATCTACAGCCAGGTCGTGCAAAACCCATGGCTGCCAAGCCCAGTGTCGATTTACCAGCACCCGACTCCCCGATCAACCCAAGTACTTCGCCACGCCGAAGTGTCAGGTCGATGCCCTTGATGATCGGATGCCACTGCTCGTCAGCGAAACCTTCAATATGAATGTTTCGCATTTCAAGAAGCACATTGCCATTTTTAGTGCTCATCACGCAAACCACTCGATGTATTCAAGAACCAGTCAACAACAAAATTGACAGCAACGGTTAGTAAGGCAATAGCTGCCGCAGGCAACAACGGTGTCAGGCCCGCTTTAAGATCGTACTGGGCAAACTGTATCAATGAAGCATTTTCGCGAACCATTGAGCCCCAGTCAGCTGTCGGTGGTTGAATACCAACACCCAAGAAAGACAAAGCGGCTATTGTCAAAAACACAAACGAGAACCGTAAACCAAACTCTGCAATCATCGGAGGCATGATATTGGGTAAAATCTCGCGCCGCATGATCCAACCGATTTTCTCGCCTCGAAGCCGTGCCGCTTCTACGTAATCCATAACGACAACGTTGATGGCCACCGCTCGCGTCAGCCTGAATACCCGAGTCGAATCAAGGATCGCTATGATGATAATTAGACTTGTAATGGTTGACCCGAATATTGATAAGAGCATTAGAGCAAAGATCAAAGATGGGATTGCCATAAGCACATCCACTGCCCGACTGAGGATTTGATCAAGCCAACTTCGATTGATAGCCGCAACCAGACCAAGCCCTCCTCCAATAGCAAACGACAACAAGGTAGTTGCCAAGGCAATGCCCATAGTGTTGCGAGCGCCGTATATCAGCCTTGTGTAAATATCACGACCTATCTGGTCAGTTCCAAATCGGTGCGCTTCTTCCCATGGGCCAAAGGGTGCTGGAAATATCGCAGCCTCGCCATAGGGTGCAAGCCACGGTGCGAACAGTGCGACGAAGATGTATCCACTGACAACGATCAAACCGAACCATGCTGAAACAGGGGCTTTTTTAAGTGCCAGCCAGCTTCTTTCAAACCGGCTTCGACGCTTTCGGACTACCGCGACTTCAGCCGCAGCGTTATGTGAGGAGCTGGACTGATTCATCGAGGATGCAATAGCCGAGGATTAGTGACGATTCCGATAATGTCCGCAATCAAATTGAGCACGATATAAGTACCAGCAAATATCAACGCACAAGCCTGTACTACCGGTATGTCGCGAGCAGTCACTGAATCGACCATAAGCTGACCTATACCTGGATAGACAAAAACAACTTCGACGACCACAACACCCACCACCAAATAAGCCAGATTGAATGCTATGACTGTTGCAATCGGTGCCCAGGCGTTAGGTAATGCGTGTTTGAGGATAACCTCTGAGCGAGATGCGCCTTTCAACCTGGCCATTTCAACGTAAGGGCTGGCCAGCAAGTTGATGATGGCTGCCCGTGTCATTCTCATCATATGAGCAACAATGACCAACGTTAGCGTTAATGCTGGGAGGGCAATACGCCTCAGTCTTTCGATAAATTCGGTGCTTGAATCAACATTGGCTAGAGAAGGAAAAATAGGCCATAAGGAAGATAGCAAAAGAATAAGAATGTAGGCGACAAAGAATTCTGGCATGGAAATCGTTGTCAATGTCACGGCGTTTACTCCCCTATCGTACAAAGAGTTTCGGTATAGGGCGGCTGTCAGCCCCAGAAACAGTGCCAACGGAACCGCGACAATAGCGGTAATGCCTGCCAGAAAGAGCGTGTTTTTGAGCCTAGGTCCAATTAAGTCGGCAACGTCTCGAGAACGATCCACGCCCGAAGCTGCCCGACCGGAAAACGACGTACCGAAGTCGCCTTTCATGACTGCGGCTACCCATTCCATATAGCGAATCGGTGCTGGCTTGTCCAAACCCAGCTCACGCCTGAACGCAGCAACGGTCTCTTCAGTCGCTGCTTGCCCAAGCACCGCTTCACCGTAATCGCCGGGCAGCATTGAAATTGAGCTAAATATGATGGCTGAAACAATAAACAAAGTAGCAACACCCAGACTGAGGCGCTTCAGTATCGTGGAAAGTACAGGATGCAAAATATGGCTGCCTCTTAGTTTTCCTTGCCTGTTTCACATCAATCTGGTGAAATGTCGACATAAGTATTGCACTAATTGCTACTCGTTTTCCACTGTTCAAATTGGCGATCTTTAAAATATCGTGCACAATGACCTCACACGAGTGGGCCGCAGCCCAATTCATACGACTTTCAGGAGATTTTTTTAGAATGAAGAAAAACGTCATCTTCGACCATGCCAGCCAACTTACGGCAGGCAGTATAAGCCGCCGTCGTTTCATCATGACAGCCCTTGCTGCAGGTGCCAGTTTGCCAATGGCGATGAGCATGGCCACCAATGCTATTGCCGCCACTCCCAAAAAAGGTGGCAGACTTAGGCAAGGTATGGGCTATGGGTCTACTACCGATTCTCTAGATCCCGGCACCTCGGAAAACGGATTTAGTCAGGCGCTGCTATACACATACGGCAATCATCTCACTGAGGTGGGAAGCGATGGCATGCTTAGGCCTGAATTGTGTGAAAGCTACGAGCCTTCCGCCGATGCAACAACCTGGATGTTCAAACTGCGTCAAGGTGTCGAATTCCACAATGGCAAGTCACTGACCGCTGACGACGTCATTGCCACATTCAACTACCATCGCGGCGAAGACTCTACGTCAGCAGCGAAAGGTCTGTTGAGTGCTGTCAAGGAAATCCGCAAAGACGGTGATGGCATGGTCATTTTTGAACTGGAAAGCGGCAATGCTGATTTCCCATACATTGTCAGTGACTATCACTTGGTTGTACAGCCATCCAAGGATGGGGCAATAGATGCGCAATCTGGCATAGGAACTGGTGGCTACGTGCTCGAATCGTTTGAGCCAGGTGTTCGCGCTTTGTCCAAGCGCAACCCTAATTACTTCAAGGCAGACAGTGCTCATTTTGACGAGATCGAACTACTCTCCATTCTCGATGTTACTGCGCGACAAAATGCCATCATGAATGGTGATGCTGACGTTATTGACAACGTCGACCCAAAAACGGTAGCACTCCTTGCCAGAGCTCCCAACCTGAATATTCTGGAAACCACAGGTACGCAGCATTACACTTTTCCAATGCGACTAGACGTTGGCCCATTCGAGAATCGTGACCTTCGTATGGCTCTGAAATACGCGATCAAGCGTCAAGAACTGGTTGATAAAATTCTGTTGGGCCATGGTGTTGCCGGAAACGACATCCCGGTCTCTTCTGCCATGCCGTTTCTCAACACTGATATCGAGCAACGCGAATTCAATCCGGAAAAAGCTGCTGAGTATTACAAGGCATCTGGGCACAGTGGCACTATCCAGCTATCTGCATCTGATGCAGCGTTTTCTGGAGCTGTCGATGCTGCACAACTTATCGCAGCCTCAGCAAAAGAAGCTGGCATTGATATCGAAGTTGTGCGTGAACCAAAAGACGGCTACTGGTCCAACGTCTGGAACAAGAAGGGCTGGTGCGCTTGTTACTGGGGTGGACGACCTACGCAGGACTGGATGTACTCAGCGGCCTACACCAACGATACAGAGTGGAATGATACAGCCTGGAAAGGCACTGAAGACTCTGCCAAGTTCAACGAACTGGTTGTTTCTGCACGTTCTCAGACAGACAATGAAATACGTAAGAATCAATATTGGGAAGCACAGCAGTTACTCCATGATGACGGCGGTGCCGTAGTTGCAATGTGGGCAAATTACATACACGCACATTCAAAGAAAGTGGTGCATGGCGAAAACGTTGCAGCCAACTGGGTTAACGATGGTAATAAAATTGCCGAGCGTTGGTGGTTTGCCTAATAACACAGCTTTTTTTAACGCACCTTAGTTGTTTTGCTATGCCGGCGATCTCCTAAAGATCGCCGGTTCGGGTTTAGAGTTTATGATTTCTTTTTCGTTGGCAGGACAACGTGCACTGGTAACCGGTGCAGCATCCGGTATCGGGTTGGCAACAGCTCAGCTTCTCGCCCGAAGTGGTGCGTCGGTTGCACTTAACGACCTTCCTAACAACGAAAAACTAGATGCTGAAGTTGAACGGTTAACGGCTGAAGGGTTTGACGTTATTGCAGCCCCAGGCAATGTTGGCGATGCTGCCAGTGCTGCAGAATTTGTTGCAAAAGCAATCAGTGATCTTCGCGGGCTGGATTATCTGGTAAATAATGCTGGTACACCTGGTACTCGCACACCCATACCACCCAGTGACTTTACTATCCAGAACGACGAGTTTTGGCAAAAACTACTCAGCATAAACTTGCAAGGCCCATTTAGGTGCACAGCTGCCGCAATCGATGCACTTCGCGAAAGTAGCTCAGCTGCTATCGTGAACACAGCCTCTACAGCAGGACTAATCGGCAATGGATCAAGCGCTGCCTATGCAGCCACCAAGGCTGGCCTTATCGCTCTGACAAAAGAACATGCTCGGGCATTCGGACCTGATATTAGAGTAAACGCCATTGCCCCTGGAATCGTGGATTCCAAATGGGAATGCCAATTCGATATACCTTCTGATACGATTGCCAAACTACCTATGCGACGTAAAGGCCAGCCAGAAGATTACGCCGAGGCTATCGTCTACTTACTGGCCGGAGCAGCTTATATTACAGGGCAGGTAATTGTGGTTGACGGTGGGTTAATGACAGGCCCAAGTGCTTGAGTAAATAGCAGCGCACAGTCTCTGTTCCCGCTACCGGCGTGCAAAACCAGGCAGCAGGAATACAGAAAAACTTAAGCGTAAATCGGAAATCTATTGGTTAACTCTACAACTTCTGCAGCAACAGCCTTTTCAACTTCGGCATTTCCATCTTCACCGTTTGCAGATAGTCCATCAAGAACGCGAAGAATGAGTTGGCCCACAAGGATAAATTCTTCTTGACCGAAACCTCTTGTTGTCGCTGCAGGCGTACCCAGTCGAATACCGGATGTCACAAAGGGTGATGCAGGATCAAATGGGATACTGTTTTTATTACAAGTAATCGCAGCTCTTCCTAACGCTGCTTCAGCCGCCTTACCAGAGACTTCTTTGGGGCGTAAATCAACCAGCATGACATGCGTATCGGTACCACCAGAAATCATATTGAGGCCACCTTGTGCCAGGGTCTCAGCCAAAGCCTTTGCATTGCTGATAACAGCTTTCTGATATTGCTTGAACTCTGGCTGTTGAGCTTCACCAAATGCTACAGCCTTAGCTGCAATGACATGCATTAACGGCCCACCTTGCAATCCAGGAAATACACTGGAGTTGAATTTCTTACCCAGGTCGCTGTCGCGAGAAAGAATCATTCCACCGCGAGGTCCTCTAAGTGTCTTATGGGTAGTCGTTGTAACAACGTGTGCATGATCAAGCGGATTCGGGTGCTCACCAGCCGCGACAAGCCCAGCGAAATGCGCCATATCAACCATGAAGTAGGCACCCACCTCATCAGCAATCTTTCTAAATCTGGCAAAGTCGATGACTCTGGGGTACGCTGAACCACCGGCAATAATGAGGGCTGGTTTTACTTCCCGCGCTTGGGCTTCCATCGCCTCGTAGTCGATCAGATGGGTGGTTTCATCGACGCCATAAGTGACAGCATTGAACCACTTTCCCGATTGGTTCACGGGGGAACCATGGGTCAGGTGACCGCCAGCTGCCAAGTCCAATCCCATGAACGTATCACCAGGTTTAATCAAAGCGAGGAATACCGCCTGATTTGCCTGAGCGCCAGAATGCGGCTGCACATTGACGTACGAGCAATCGAAAAGAGAACACGCTCGTTCTATTGCCAATGTCTCAGCGGTATCAACATGCTCACAACCACCGTAGTAGCGTTTACCCGGGTAGCCTTCTGCGTATTTGTTGGTCATTACAGAACCCTGCGCCTGCATCACAGCGGCAGATACAATGTTCTCCGAGGCGATTAGCTCGATTTCATGTTGTTGGCGACCCAGTTCGCTGGTAATCGCCGCCTGAATCGCGGGGTCGCTTTCGGCCAGATTGGCTGAGAAAAAGTCGTTGCTGCTCATGATGATTAATAAATCTCTAAAGGAATTGAATGCCAGAAATATAGATGGTTTCTATTATGCCTATCTGAAAAGTACTCGTGGCACCGACAAGCTCTAACAACCACTCTGTGCGCGACATGTACGTATTTACTGACCTGCATGACCCACTATTCCTTCATTGTTTAAGCTTGTAGCCAGTTTTGAACATCACCCCGACTATCGCCAAACATAAGCCTAGAAAACCCAGGATCGTGAAAAGGCTAACCATAACGCTCACGTCAGACACTTCAAAAAAGCTCCAACGAAAACCGCTGATCAGATACAGCACAGGGTTTAGTAAAGTCACTTTTTGCCAAAATTCCGGCAACATGCTAACCGAATAAAAGCTACCGCCTAGAAAAACCAGAGGTGTAATAACCAGTAAAGGGATCAATTGCAGTTTTTCGAAATTATCAGCCCACAAGCCAATAATAAATCCAAACAGACTGAACGTAATACACGTTAGCAACAAGAAGCCGATCATCCAAACTGGGTGCGCAATACGCAGCTCAACAAAGAACGAAGCTGTTATCAGTATAATAATGCCGATAATCAACGACTTCGTTGCTGCGGCACCCACAAAACCAACCAATATTTCAAAAAATGAGATTGGCGCGGACATGATTTCATATATTGTCCCCGTAAATTTTGGGAAAAATATGCCAAATGAAGCATTCGATATGCTTTGCGTAAGCAACGAAAGCATGATCAATCCAGGAACAATAAATGAGCCGTAGCTGACACCATCTATTGCCTGTATTCGAGACCCGATAGCTGAGCCAAATACGACAAAGTACAAAACCGTTGAGATAACGGGCGATGCAATGCTCTGCATGAGTGTCTTACGAGTACGTCGCATCTCATTGAAGTAGATTGCCTTGACTGCTTCAGTGTTCATTATCGCTGTGCACCAGATTAACGAAAATATCTTCTAGAGAGCTCTGTGAAGTATTGACATCCTTCAACCCCAAACCTGCCTCACTAACCGCTTGCAGTAAGGCCGTAATTCCGGTTCTTTCACTCTGAGTATGAAATGTATAGGTTAACCGTTTACCATCCGAAGACAACTCTAGATCAAAATCATTAAGCAAGGCAGGCAGCTCGGTTATAGGCGCACGTAAGTCCACAATAAGTTGCTTACGTCCTAACGAATTCATCAGATTGGATTTTTCATCGATCACGAGCAGTTTTCCATCGCTGATCACCCCAACTCGGTCAGCAATTTCTTCAGCCTCTTCAATATAATGAGTGGTAAGAATTATCGTGACGCCAGTCTGTCGCAGCTTCTCCACTAGCTTCCACATATCCTTACGTAGCTCAACATCAACCCCTGCCGTCGGTTCATCCAGAAACAATACACGGGGCTCGTGAGCCAGAGCCTTGGCAATCAGCACACGACGCTTCATTCCTCCGGAGAGACGATTTACCATGGCATCTTTCTTATCCATGAGCGAAAGATCTGAAAGAATTTCGTCTATCTTATTTTCATTTTCTGGCAACCCGAACAGACCTCGGCTGAATCTGACGGTATCACTGACTACGTCAAAGGCACCTAGCGTGAGCTCCTGCGGCACAAGACCAATCAAGTGTCGTGTTTTTCGGTAATCACGGACGATATCAAAACCACCCACACTGACAGATCCAGATGTTGGTCGTACCAGCCCACAAATAGTAGAAATTAATGTGGTTTTGCCAGCGCCGTTAGGACCCAGAAGCGCCAGAATCTCACCCTCCCGAATCTCGAGATCGATCCCCTTGAGAGCCTCGTGCCCGCCCTTGTAGGTTTTAGTCAATCCACGTATGGAAATTATTGAATTTCGTATATCAGCCATTACGGCATTGTGTCACGTCCAAAGGCAATCGCGTGTGTCTTTAACTCATCGGAAGCCGTAATCCTACGTGTATCCACTGTTGGTGATCGGCTGTACGCTGATTTCGTGCGAAGACACTGCCACCATGCGACTCAGCAATCATTTTGACAATGTAGAGCCCGAGCCCAAGGTGCAACTCGCGACCATCAACTTGTCTATCCGAAAACATTGGATTAAACCATTGAACCATGGCATCTGCAGGCACCTCCTCTCCAAGATTAGACACTCCCAGAGACGCACCATACGGCAAGATCTGTTTGTCTGTCGCCAGATGCAAAACAACTGGGCCTTTTTTGGCAAACCCAACAGCATTGTCCACAAGTTTATCGAATGCCTGCTGAAGAAGTTCCGGTGAAGCCGTGATATTAACAGTGCTTGCAGATACCAAATTCAAATGCAAGTCTGTCTCCGGATAAATCTGTCTATAACGCTGTAGAGAGCCTGATATCCACTCCACAAGGTTAATGGGTTGTTTATCCGCAAGTTGTACGCTTTGCTCGAGGCGAGTGGATTCCACCAACGCTTTAATGATTGAACCTAAATGATCAGCACCATCGCTAGCCCGGTCAATTAGCTGCAGTGACTGTGCGTCAAGCTGCTCACGGTCCAGGTTTTCTAACGACGTGCGTACCACCGACAGCGGGGTTCTTAATTCGTGAGAAAGACGGCTTGCGAGTGCCTCAAGGTATTGCGTATAGGCTGCAGAACGTGCGAGCAAAGTCGACAATTTACGAGATAAGTCGCCAATTTCATCTTGGGCGTCACTACCTGGGAGCCCATAGACACGTCCATCATCTGCGACGGCATGCTGCGCCTCCTGAGATAATCGGCGAATGCGCGACGACAAAACAAAAGCGAATATCAGAAGCCCACTGCCAGCCAATAAACTCACCAAGAGCAATAAACTATACAAACGCGCCATTTCGCTACCCGCATAGGCAGACGCATGCTCCTCATTAGCTTCAAACAATACGTATCCACGGCGGGGTTTTGAACCGATAGGTGCCAGCGTGCCTAGTACACGATCGTTTTCGTCAGTGACATATCTCGACGTAATTGGATTATCACCCACAACCATTGCTCGACGCTCATCACTGAGTATTAGACTTACAGGAATGCTTCGCGACTCAGGTAACAATGGCAAATCACCTGCGACGAAAAACGCGAAAATACGCAGTAATATCGCATCCCATAGTCCGTCACTGGTTTCAGCTGACGCGAAAGCTTCATCGGATAAATCATACTTTTCGTAAAGGTTATCGATATCTGCCATAAGCCTGCCATGCACATCAAAAAGTCGTGCCCGCACGCCTGGACTCGTCCACCGTTTCAGGTATTGATGTATTGATGGACTATCGTGGAATATAAAGCCTCCAGGCATGGGGTCAAGAATGGCATTATCAGAAGAAATTTCAGCCATGAGTTTCGGAGATAAAGTGCCCGCCCAAGACGACCTATTTTCTCCAGAATAATCAACGTCAATAATTGCCAGCCCAATCGACGTACCACTGGGCGGTAGTGGTAATTTTATTTCGATGTGATAGCCTTTCTCCACACTTACCCAGGCACCCACCCAACCAGGAATGGGCAGCTCAGCGGTATCGAAAGAGCCCCGACCTCCATTGTTACCTGATGCTCGCAGTCCAGTTAGCTTACCTGGAGCGATCGGTCGAAACAGTGTGTGCTTCCAGTACCCTCGATAATCCTGAGCAAGTACTTCGATTGAGTCCCCATTTACCAGACGTGCTTGTCGATTCGGCAACTCACCTTCTCCAGCATCTGGCCGCATTGCAGGTGGCAAGTGATAAATCACTTCGTCATCGATAACGGTGAGATAGATAAAAAGGTAGTCAGAACTTTTGGCAACACGGACATCTGCGAGCAAATCTACAGTATCGTCAGTTGAATCAGCCCCCCTTATCTCAAAACGAAACGCTCGATCATTCAATTCCTGCCAATCATCAGCGTAACCATCCACAAACATGGGATAAGGTGATGATTGCGCATACCAGTCTTTCTCACCTGCGCTGGGTAGACCAGTCATCAACGCTGAATTAACCGACTCCTCATCAGACAATGCCAGTCGCATGTTGGCAACTTTGAGAGTCTGCTCGTCAATTCTCGTTTGTTGCAATGCACTATAAAGTTGTTTGACGCTTTGCAAACCCACAATAGGTACAGCCAGGGTCAGCGCACCGGCTAACAGCATTTGGGAACGCAGTTTCATTCAATAAAAATCGTCTTTTGTCGTCGCATTTTTTGAACAGTGTTAATACAGAAAATCATCCATCCATCGATACCCCAGCCCATACACTGTCTGAATACCACCAAAAGTGTCGTCCATTACAATAAACTTTGCTCTGATTCGTTTGATATGCGCTGTGATAGTTTGATCATCCAGCACAAGATTAGCGGCATCCATGAGCTGTTGCCTGCTTCTAACTTGCCCCGGATTCCGAGCGAGGCATTCGATAAGAGCGAACTCGGTAACAGTTAGATCTACCGTCTCATCTCGCCACTTTGCAACCAGGCGCTGCTGATTCAATTCAAGATGACCAACCACTTTAATTGTCTCAGCAGTATCTCCCGCTGCAAATGCTTCGACCCTACGCAGAAGCGTGTTAACACGGGCGACCAACTGGGCAAGACTGATGTCTTTAGTGAGGTAATCATCGGCACCAAGCCTCAGCCCGGATATAACATCTAGCTCGCTGTCACGAGCTGTGAGAAACAATATGGGCAAGCGCGCAGAAACCTCTCTTAAAGAGCGACATAAATCGAAACCCGCTTCACTGTCGCGCCCTAATCCAATGTCAATAATTGCAACATCTGGCAAACGTTGCTTCACCGCCGCCAAACCGGATGCTGCATCTGTATATCCACGCACATCGAAACCCGCACGGCTTAAAGCCAATGTGTAGTTGTCACGCAAGGCGGGCTCATCCTCAACCAGGACTATGCGGCGTAGCTCAGTCATTTTTCATCACAATTCATCCGAGTTAACCCACACTCCATCCCTGAATAGTCAAAAGTGAGGTGTCTACTGTGAAAAACCTTATCGCAACTCCTAAGCAACGACTATGCATCATACCCACAGCTCGCCTAAATCGCATCAACCAAGGCCTCCCCAGTTACTCGAACTCATCGTCCGGCATTGGGCCTTAGCCAGTATTCTATGCTTAAGTCTGCAGGTGATTGTAGGGTGTAGCGTGGCACTCGCCAATAACGACTATCCCACTGTCGGCACCTTACAGCTACACCATGTTAACGGTAACACCGAGGCCATTCAGCTTGATGCACACATCGATGTAACCGTCACAGGACTTCTTGCAGAGCTGACACTCACCCAAAAATTTCAGAATACGAGTGACCAATGGGCTGAGGGCACGTATCTATTTCCGCTACACGAGGAATCAGCCATTCAGGGATTGCTCATGATTGTTGGTGAACGAACTGTTCATGGCCAAATCATGCCAAAAACTACAGCTCGGAATCATTATGAAGACGCTAAAAACGACGGAAAAATAGCTAGTCTCGTTGAACAACAGCGTCCGAATCTGTTCACCATGAAAGTTGCGTCGATAGCTCCTGGCGAATTCTTGACAATCAAACTTGATATAACTCTACCGATTGACGTGGTTGACGGTTACTTCAATCTTCGCCTCCCAACGACATTGACTCCTCGATATACGAATTCAAAAACACTGCAGCTAAACACATTGGATACACCGTTTGTATCCAAATCTTTAGCAAGAGGCCCTCGTATTAGTATCAATGCATCAATAGAGCCCTTCGTTAACGCAGGGTTGATTGAAAGCCAGACACACCGACTTACTGCTACTGAAAAGGGTTTCAAAATCAAATTAACACCTATGGACAAAGATATTCTGATTCATTGGCCCGTGACCTTCACAGATGTTACCAAGACCCAACTATTTGTCAGCAACCATAAAGAAGATAGATATGTTCAAATAATGATGACGCCACCCACCCTGTCCCATACAGAAGAATCAATAGCCCGCGAATTGATTCTGGTGGTTGATAAATCTGGCTCAATGGCAGGAGTATCGATGGAAGCAGCCCGTGAAGCCTTGCACTTCGCTATTGATGGCTTAGATGCACAAGACACATTTAACATTGTCGCGTTTGATAACGACTTTATTCCGCTTTTTTCTGCATCACGGCCTGCAACGCCTCAAGCAATTATAGACGCGAGACGCTTTACAGATTCATTGATAGCAGATGGCGGCACAGAAATGCACTCAGCATTGTCATTTGCGTTAACAGCTGGACACACCACCGCAGGTGCTGCTCAGCAACGATCACCTGCCAGACTAAAACAAATTGTATTCATGACCGATGGTAGCGTGGGGTATGAAGATGCACTATTGGTTAGTATCAAAAAACAACTGGGTAGTAGCCGAATATTTACTATCGGCATTGGACCAGCACCTAATATTTGGTTCATAAACAAAGCGGCTCAAGTGGGTCGTGGAACATCTCTGACTATCCGGGATTCCCACGACGTAGCAAATGCAATTACCCAATTACTTAGCAAACTAGAATCTCCTGTTTTGACAGACATATCCATTCAATATACCAATGGCAACGGTGAAACTTATCCGAATCCAATTCCAGATTTATACGCAGATACCCCTGGTTTATGGGTTTCTCAAATTAGTAAATATGTCGATCAAATAATTATTACAGGTAAGCATGATGGAAAGCGAATCACTCAAACTCTGACACTACCGACGTCAAGTACCAAAGCTGGTGAATCTGGACATCTAGACGATGACACTAACGCACCTGCAGTTGCAATGCATTGGGCAAGAAAAAAAGTAGCTAGCCTGCTTGATGAACAGCGTTATGCCAGCGATCCAGATTTACACAAAACCACCATCACAGACATTGCCGTTGACATCGGTCTTGTTACTCCATATACAAGCTTTGTTGCAGTAGACAAAACACCTTTAAGAGAGTCGTCCACACCACTAACGAGTCAAAATGTAGCCAACCTAGTTCCTGCTGGCAACGACATGATGCTTATTGCAATGCCTCAAGGTTCCGCAGGAGCCGACAGCTGGACACTGCTAAGTCTTATTTTTGGAAGCGCAGGTGTTGCGTTATTAATGTATTCAAGAGAAGAGTCATTTCCATCAGTAGAAAGGACTATTGGAATATGAATAATCATGGACTGGATGATTTCAACACCACCCCCAAAAGAAATATGCCACTAAGCAGGCTATGGCTCGGCATTGCCTCTATCGCTATTGTTATCTCACTTGGCAGCGGCACACATGCTGGATGGATTTATGGTAAGGCTGCAGTTGCACAACTACTACTTGAAAACGCCTGGCGCAAGAGTCTTGTTGTTGCTGCACCACACAGGCCATGGTCCTGGGCCGATATACGTACAGTTGCCCGACTAGACATCGTAGACACAAATAGATCATTCATAGTGCTGAGTGATGCATCAGGAGAAGCAATGGCGTTCGGTCCTGGCCTGGTCGGGGGGAATACGTTGAAAGCAACACAAAACACTATTGCAATAGGTGGGCACAGGGACACTCATCTTTCGTTTTTAGAGCATCTTCCCATCGGCGCGCATATTAATTTGCAGAATGCAGCGGGGCTTTTCTTGCGCTATGAATTAGTCGACAAAACAGTCTTGGATTCCAGAAGTCAATCAATTAAAATCTCCAAAACTACTCCCGGACTTGTATTAATTACTTGCTATCCATTTAACACTAGGCAAACAGGTGGCCCGTATCGACTTGTGGCAAAGGCCAAACTACTCACCAGCTAGTCTTTAAAATATCCACACATTGCCACCGGACTCGCGCACAGACGGTATACTGTTTTAATGAAATTTTCAGCACTTACTAAACGCATAATCAACGACGACAAGGACAGCTCCAGAAAAATAGACCCCTGGGCTGTGCATAATCTAGCTGTTGAGCGAATTGAAAAAGGGGATCCTGTAACAGTGCTGAGCATTGGCCAAGAAACCAATGAAACTACGCCCGATATCATTGTAGAGGCCGCTGTTACGAGCCTGCGAAGTGGTAGACACCACTATGCTGATGTACGCGGCGATGTGCGCCTGCGTGCTGCCGTGGCAAACTACCATGGCCGACTGACCGGTCAATCTATGGGTGCCGACGACGTGACCATCTACGTTGGTGCGCAAAACGCCTTATTTGCAGTCGCGCAGGTACTCTTAGGAAGCGACGACGAAGTGATACTGGTTGCACCATTTTATACCACCTACGAAGCGACATTCGGTGCCTCGGGGCCTAAAGTTATTACGGTACAAGTTGAGTCAGTGGATGACTATCAACTAGATGAAGACAAACTGATTGCAGCAGTAACACCCAAAACTCAGGCAATCGTGCTGAACGCCCCGAACAACCCCCTGGGTAGTCGCTATTCAAAAATACAACTCGAAAAAATTGTTAAAACCTGCGTCGATAACGCTATTTGGCTCATTCTCGATGCCGTATACATCGATATCGTCGATGCTGACTCCATGGCTCTACCGCATCACATCCCTGGTGCAGAAAACATACTAATAACCGTTGGTAGTTTGTCCAAATCACACCGTATGACAGGTTGGCGTGTCGGTTGGGCGATCGGTCCTGCACCACTTGCAGAACACCTGGGTAATCTATCAGTCTGCATGCATTACGGGCTGGCACCATTTGTCATGGATGCAGCGATTGTTGCCCTTGAAGAATCAACTGATACACCCGGCGTTGTTCGCGCCATGATGCAGGCAAGGCGCACAATCGCCATTGCAGCTTTTACCGACCTTGCACCAGTGCGCTTGCTTGATGCAGGGCAAGGCATGTTTGTGTTGCTTGATGTCGAACCTTTGGCAATCGATGCCTATACCTTTGCTATGGAACTATTGGCATCTCACGATGTGTCAGTGCTTCCTTGTGATGGCTTCGGTCCAGGCGGTCGTTACTTGCTCCGCATTGGCCTGTGTATTGATGGCGAAGCCCTATCGATTGCCTGCAATAGCATCCAAAAGTTCATACATGAAAAAAGAGCTTAGTGCAGCCAGCAAATGACACTCCATTAGGGTTTAGACAGGCCTGGGCACCCGATTCTCAAGCCAGCGGAACAGCACAACGATAACCGCAGTTAAGCAAATATAGATTCCGGCGACAAGCAACAATGGCTCATAGACGCGATATGTCTCTTGTCTAACAATTGAACCGACACCGTACACATCAAAAACTGTGATGGTCGCTGCCAGTGGCGTGGATTTCAGAGTTAGTACGAACTCACCCGCCAAAGTCGGCAACACATTTTGCAAGGCTCTTGGTAACCAGATACGTCTAAGCACGGTGAATCGGCTCATGCCAAAAGCTCTTGCCGCCTCTAGTTCTCCTTTGGGTACACTTTTAAAAGCTCCACGCAGCACCTCTCCTTCATACCCGGCCACACTAAGTGTGAATGCAAGTACCGCATAAGGAAAGGCATCACGTAAAAGGGGCCATAAAAAGGATTCTCGAATTTCGGGAATCATCGGAAACAATGACCCTAATCCGTAGTACAGCAGCCACAATTGGATAAGCAGAGGAGTACCACGAATAACAGTACAGAAAGAGCGAGCTGGAATAGACAACCATCTAGGCCCAGTGACCTGAACCAGGCCAATAGGCACCGCCAAAATCATTCCGAAAAATATAGACAGACTTAGCAACTGTAACGTGATGATAATGCCATCAATGAATTTGGGCACGTACTCTGCCACCCAATACCATTGCATCTAGACGAGCTCCGGCTGACCGCGACGCGATCGTTTTTCCAATGTTCGGAAAATCTGGTTAGATACTAACGTCACGCAAAGGTACAACACCGCCGCTGCAGAAAAGAACATAAAATAAGCTCTGGTAGAACCCGCTGCTTGCCGAGTAGTCAATGCAAGTTCAGAGAATCCGACAACTGCTAGTAACGCCGTATCTTTAGTGACAATCAACCAAAGATTGGACATCCCCGGCAGAGCAAAGGGAAGCATTGCCGGCAACGTAATTCGCCACAAAATTTTCCAGCGAGACATACCAAAAGCAGTTGCTGCTTCTATCTGACCGCGAGGAACCGCTAACATGGCGCCGCGAATAACTTCAGTCGCGTAAGCCCCTTGAACAATACCCAAAACAGCAATGCCCGCAACCAATCCACTGATATCTATGGGTCGGTAACCCATCATATCCAATACTTCATTTATCGCTTGGGTGCCTGCGTAATACAGCAGCAGGATAAGCACCAGCTCAGGGACTGCCCGAATCAGTGTTGTGTATATTTCCAATAACCAGCGAGTAAGTTTGGATCCATTCAACTTACCTAACGCACCAAACCACCCTATGAACAATCCTAATGCATAGGCTCCGAGAGCAATCTGGAGGGTACTACCCAGCCCCCGGAGCATATTCCAGCCCCACCCGCCATCAGAGAAAGACAGGTAGTGCCAATTAGCAAAAAGATCGGACAAAATAGTTTACTTGCCGTAAATGTCGAAATCGAAGTATTTGTTTGAAATGGCGTCGTACGTTCCATCTTCCCGTATTTGCTTGATTGCGGCATTGAACTTCTCGCGAAGTTCGTCTTCACCTTTGCGAATACCCGCTCCTACACCAAGGCCAAATATTTCTTCGTTACTCAGACTGGCCTTGATTTCAAAACCTTCACCTTGAGGGCTGGCAAGAAAATCGGCAAAAGCTAGCGAATCACCGACAACGGCATCTACACGGCCTGCTATCAAGTCTTGGTTATGTTCGTTGAAATCCTGATAAATCTTGACACTATCTGCAATGGATTCGTAAGTGGCTTCAACATAATTCTGATGTGTAGTTGAAACCTGGACTCCAATGATTTGACCTTTAACACTCTCTGGTGAACCGTCAATACTAGATGACTTGGCAGCAACGATGGCTGCAGGCGTGTTGTAGTATTTATCAGAGAAATCAATGGTTTTCATGCGTTCTGCAGTGATGGACATTGAACCTACGATTGCATCAATTTTCTTTGCCATGAGAGCCGGAATAATTCCGTCCCAGGAGACCCCGACCCATACGCAGTCTTCCTCCATCGCGGCACACAGAGCATCACCAACCTCTGTCTCCCAACCCACGAAATTACCGCTGGTGTCGGCCTCGTAGAAAGGCGGGTATGGGGCTGAATCCAGACCCAGTCGAATCTCAGCCATTGCCGTACCAGCGGAAAATCCCACTGCAGCGATTGCTAAAGTTGTCAGAATTTTTTTCATTATTTTCTCTCCCAAGTGGTTTTAATGGATGGAGGATACAAATGCACGGCACCGATCACTGGCAGGCTCGTAAAACAACTGCTGCGGTGTGCCCTTTTCCTCCACCTTTCCTTCGTGCAGAAATATGACTTGTGTTGAAACATCTCTGGCAAATTTCATCTCGTGGGTAACGAGAATCATGGTTCTGCCTTCGTTCGCAAGACCTTGTATGACCTTGAGGACTTCACCGACCAGTTCTGGATCGAGTGCCGAAGTAGGTTCGTCAAAAAGCATAACACGCGGCTGAATAGCCAATGCCCGAGCGATTGCGGCTCGTTGCTGCTGTCCGCCAGATAAGAAGGCCGGGTACTGGTCCCGCTTTTCCCAAAGCCCGACGCGATTCAAATAATGCTCAGCCCGCTCTTTTGCTTCTGGCTTTGATACACCTAAAACGTGAACTGGTACTTCCATAACGTTCTGCAGAACATTCATATGGGCCCACAGATTGAAGCTTTGGAAGACCATACCAAGCTTGCTTCTTAGTCGTTCCACCTGCTTTAGGTCGGCAGGAACTCGTACCCCCCGCTTAGTCGTGAACTTGACCTGTTCTCCACCGATACGTATTTCGCCCTCCCCAGGCTGTTCAAGCAGGTTAATGCATCTTAAAAATGTGCTCTTGCCGGATCCACTCGCTCCGATGATCGATAGAACATCCCCTTCGTGGGCTTCTAGCGAGACCCCTCTGAGAACTTCCAGATCACCAAATTTTTTGTGAAGATTCTCGACGACCAATGCCTCAGCCGGGGAGCGGTGTAATTTTGCACTTGGGGGAATATCGTTGGACATGGCGAGAGTGTAATTGATGCGCAGGTATCAAGTAAACGATTGACTTGTACAAGATCTTTCAAACAGCCACGCCGTACTCAACTAGTATTATCAAAAGCTCAGGACTTCCACTCTGAAAGGGTTTTCGATGCGCTGACTTTCCTTCAATTTCCAAAACATCAGCCAAGCAGGCGGCTCCCGCACTGCACGTGTTTTCATCCCGAGAAAACGTCAGCGTGCAGACGATAAGAAAGTGGAGAGGGTGAACTATAACGCCATCTATTTGCCAACAAGTCCAAATCAGCGTGTCCATTCGTACCAGCAATAGAACGATTCTGTCTCAAAACAGCAGAGGATACGTCAAAATGCATCTACACAAACACCCGAAGACTTCTGTCCACGAACTTCGCCACACTTTCAGTATTTTTGTTTTTCTGGCAATACTCGGAATGTTAATGGCACCAAAAATAGCGGTATCGGGAGAAATTTCGATCGCTCCGAATGAAACCTATACGCCTCAACAAGTTATCACCATTGTGGTGGACTCCCTGCAAAAAAACACAGCTGGCGACGAAGGCATAGCGACGGTCTTCAGATTCGCTTCTCCCGGCAACAAGTCAGCCACCGGACCACTGTCACGATTCACGCAAATGTTAAAGAGCGGGTTTTCAGACATGCTCAACCATACTGGTGTTCGCTACGATGCCATTGACGTCGCCGGCGACATGGCCGTTCAGGCTGTGTGGTTGCAAACACAATCCGGAGCTGAATACGGCTATGCATTCCAACTCCGCAAACAACGTGGCGGAACGCATGATGGCATGTGGATGACAGACGCGGTTATCCCTTTAGGGAAAAACAGGGGTATTAGAATTTAACGCTACAACGCTACGTGGCTCTGCTAGCATCCACGTAGCGAATTGAGCGTCACTCGATACCTTTAATGCGTTTCGCTTGTTGTATCGTGTTGTGCAATAAACACGCGATCGTCATCGGTCCGACACCGCCGGGCACAGGTGTTACCGCGCCAGCGACCGCGGCAACGGATTCGTAATCAACGTCACCCACAAGCCGATTCCTTCCGTCTTCTTCTATGCGGTTGATGCCCACGTCTATCACTGTTGCGCCGGGTTTGACCCAACTGCCAGGGATCATGCGTGGGCGCCCTACAGCAGCCACTAGAATATCTGCAGTTCGGCATACCCCTTCAAGGTCTTTTGTTCTGGAATGGGCGATGGTTACCGTACAATTAGCTTTTAGCAAAAGGGCCGCCATTGGCTTACCCACTATGTTTGATCGCCCTACAATAACTGCATTCATACCTGACAGATCTCCATGAAGCTCCTTCAGCATCATAAGACAACCCAGAGGTGTACACGGTACAACACCGCCACCATCGGTATTGAGTCGGCCGACATTGATAAGATGAAAGCCATCAACGTCTTTATCATGACTCACTGAATTGATCACTTTGAATTCGTTGATGTGGGACGGTAGTGGTAACTGGACAAGAATGCCGTGTATCGCATCATTACTGTTTAAAGAATCAATCAGTGATAACAAATCTTCCTCTTTGGTGTCGACAGAAAGCTTATGTTCTATCGACTCCATGCCGACCTCAACCGTCTGCTTTGCCTTGTTGCGAACATAAACCTGACTTGCAGGATCCTCCCCCACCAAAACAACAGCTAAGCCAGGTGTTAACCCATGAGTCGCTTTAAGATTTGCGACTGTTTTTGCAAGACTTTCTCGGAGCGAAGCTGCTGCAGCTTTGCCATCAATAACTATCGACATGGTAGCGGGGTTCTCGGCTGTGTGATCTGATCCGGAATTAGAACACTTACGCGCAGAATTTACGCAGTAAGCTTACGGTTTGATGATATTGGATGTCGTTTCAGTGCATATTTGACTAAACTTGGTTATCGTTGTTCAATCCAATCAAAGTGTATGGTGCTTCAGTGAATCTAAATAAGACATCTTTGGCAGTTATCGCGCTATGTACACTGATCTCAGGATGCAGTTCTTCCGACGCCCCCGAGCCCCCTACAGATCCGGTAAACGACGGAATCGGAAATGAGGATCCGGTAACGCCAGATTCAGCCATACTTACGCCTACCGCTGAAGCTGGTAGCGACACCGAACGACTTTTCAAAGGAATTAATCGTCAGATTGCCAGGACTATCCTGGACCTGAATGCAAGCTTACGCGGCGGTATCAATTTGACTGCCGAGCAGGATACTTGCCTTGGAAGCTATGACCCTGCTGCTGGACAACAATTGCTGGCGATCAATTGCATAGATCCTCTGACGACGGGAGGTGTCCTCATCTATGTGGAACAAGCTAGTTATTACGACACGGCGGAATGCCATGCGGCTATCTTCAACGGCGAGATCGGCGATTGCTTCCTAAAAAGCGCCCACCTTTCAATCCCAGTACAATGGTTCACTCCAGAACGGCCAGCTGATAGCCCAGCCAACGCACCAAACAGACCACAACCGCTCGCCGGCATCGAAGTTTTCTACGCCATAAACAACAGCACAAATTTACGAATTGAAAGTAACGAGGACGAGGAAGTACTCACGGGACGGTTTCAATGCGATATCAATCTCCTCACCAACGAAACTAGTGCGACTAATCAATCTTGCGCAAGCACCATCAACTTGGCCGCAAATCATTTCGACACCCTGTTACCTGATTAATCTCGCGGTGTGCAGCTAGAGAAGCTGCGCAGCACCTATCAGAGCCGGATAATCAGAATGAATTACAAAACTTGGAATTTTTTGCAAGTAGGCTTGCATACGCCCCTTAGCTTCAAATTCGCGCCTGAAGTCAGATTCAATAAAGAAATTGCCGAGTCGTGGAACGATTCCTCCCCCAATGTAAACACCGCCCTCAGCTCCTAGGGTCAACACTAGATTTCCAGCACAGGAACCAAGAAGCTGACAAAATATCTGCAAAGCTTCTTCGCAACAAGCGTGTTCGGACAACGGGTCATAAGCCTCTCCCTCTTGCTGAGCCTCGTAGCTGGCCATACCCCAACGAGTAACATCAGCTGGTGATTAATCAAACGACTCCAAGCCATCGATATCACGCAGCGCGCTCACAATATTGACAAGGCCCGGACCTGATAGAAACCGCTCAGCAGAGACATGTCGAAATTGGTTCATCAAGCGCTCATAAACGGCAAATTCTCGGGCGGTACGAACACCAAGAGACACATGTCCACCTTCACCTTGCAGTGGCACCCAGTGCTTATCGCAAGGGACCAGACCTGATACACCTAAACCTGTTCCTGGACCAATGATGGCCTTGGCATGGTTCTTCTGCACAGCCCCACCACCGATCTTGGTCAGTTCTGATTCAGGCAAGTGAGGTACCGACAGGGCCAAAGCAGTGAAATCGTTTATGACATGCAATCTGTTAATTTTTAGGTCTGCTCGCATACTGTCAATGGAGAATGACCAATGATTGTTCGTCAGCTTCACTGAATCACCGACTACAGGTGTTGCGACAGCAATTGCAGCCGATGAGAGATGGCTGACTTTTTGTTCGGAGAGATAGGTCTGTACCGCAGCTTTTAGACTCGGAAAGTCATCAGTGCGAAAAGTATTAGTAAAAATTGGCTCGTTGTGTTCATCGAGCAGAGCGAATCTGGCATTAGTACCACCGATGTCGCCGACCAGGCGTGATCCATTCATAACTAGACCGACCAAGTCCTTCAAGAGGTTGGCGGAGAGAGAGGGATTCGAACCCTCGATACGCTATAAAACGTATACTCCCTTAGCAGGGGAGCGCCTTCAGCCACTCGGCCACCTCTCCGAAAATGTTGACTCCAGCAATATGAGCCAACAGCACGCTAAACTGCTATCTTTTTTGGAACTCTGATATTACAAAAACTGGTGCGCCCGGAAGGATTCGAACCTCCGACCACCTGGTTCGTAGCCAGGTACTCTATCCATCTGAGCTACGGGCGCATGTTTTTGCGACCTGCGAAGTATGGTGGGAGAAACTCTACACGTCAACCCACGAAGTACTCTTATTTATTGATTCTAGCTCTCAACAGCTAGCTCGTGCGCCGCAGTATCAGTTTCTTCACTAGAAGGCGCCAGATCTCCACCCACTTCCTGCTCCTTTCGGATGCGCTCGTAGATCTCTTCCCGATGAACAGCAACCTCCTTAGGCGCGTTTACCCCGATGCGTACCTGGTTCCCCTTGACTCCTAAGACTGTCACAGTGACTTCGTCACCAATCATAAGGGTCTCACCAACTCTACGCGTTAAAATCAACATACAACTTACTCCCAATACTTTTCAATGCAGCTGACTTAAGAGAAGTCAGCTTGAAATTGTGCGGCTTTTGACCGACTCCATTCGTGCTAAGCAATACTAAAGTGACATACCTTAACGATACACCAATAATTATGTCAGCTCTGAGCTCCAATTTTAAGGTAGTGTCAGAGCGCATTGTCGTATTTAACCGTTACAGTAATAAACGGCTAGCTGGTGCGAGTTAAGGGAAGTCAACAGGCGTGTCTTACGTGCCAGATGTAGCCCATCCAGCACCGTTACTAACCCTAGGGTGGCCGTGCAATTTAACGTTTGATTCGCCTCTAACGAGGATCAGCCAACTCAAATTCTTCGTGCAAGGCTCTTACGCCAAGCTCCAGATATTTCTCGTCAATAACAACGCTTATCTTGATTTCAGACGTCGTTATTAATCGAATGTTAATACCAGCATCTGCGAGGCTTTTAAACATGCGACTAGCTATTCCTGCATGTGAACGCATGCCAACACCCACAATCGAGAGTTTCGCAATACGATCATCGCCTGAGATAGTTTTCGCCCCAAGCTGATCATTTCTCGCTCGCAAAAATTCAAGGACTCGCTGATATTCATCACGATGTACAGTAAACGTAAAGTCGGTGGTGTCGTCAGCCCCAATGTTCTGGATTATCATGTCCACTTCAACATTCAGATCTGATATGGGTCCAAGGATCGCATAGGCCGTTCCAGGCTGATCCGCCACACCTGTGACCGTTATCTGCGCTTCATCTCTGTTGAACGCTATACCAGACACTAGCGCTTGTTCCATGGTTCTTTCCTCATCATCGTATGTAATTAAGGTGCCCTCGCCAGGCTTGAAGCTGGAGAGCACACGCAGGGGAACATTATATTTGCCGGCAAACTCGACAGCTCTAATCTGTAACACTTTCGAACCGAGGCTAGCCATCTCAAGCATTTCCTCAAAAGTAATTCTGTCCAGACGTCTCGCTCGACTCTCAACCCTGGGGTCGGTGGTATACACACCATCAACATCGGTAAATATTTGACATTCATCGCACTTCAAAGCTGCCGCTAGTGCAACAGCTGACGTATCAGACCCACCTCTTCCGAGTGTCGTGATATCACCGTTTTCATCGACGCCTTGAAAACCCGCCACGACAACAACTCGACCCGCCTTCATATCAGACATTATCTTGTCAGTATCTATTTTCAGTATGCGAGCCTTGCTATGGCTGTTATCTGTCAGCATGCGAACTTGCGCGCCCGTATAGGAGCGAGCGTCAACACCAAGCTCTTTGAGTGCCATGGCCAGTAACGCTATGGTGACTTGCTCCCCAGTAGATAAAAGAACATCTAGTTCGCGCACATCGACAACAGCTGGCATAACTTCGCGAGCCATAGCGACCAACCGATTGGTCTCCCCTGACATGGCAGAGACAACAACAACGATATCATCACCCTGTTCACGAGCCTGTTGAATACTCAGGGCTACATGCTGAATTCGTTCAACGGTTCCAACTGATGTACCGCCATATTTTTTAACTAGAAAAGCCATGCTGGTATGAATAGACCTATATCAATAAACTAAAAATCACTAAATCACATCAAGACAATTGCGTCGTGATCCATGCTCGCGCAGCGTCGAATGCCTGATCAATATTTTGTAAACTGTCAGCACCACCTTGCGCCATATCTGCTCGACCACCACCACGACCACCAAGCACCACAGTCACTTGTTTAAGTAGATCCGAGGCCATAACAGATGCGTGCAACGAATCGTCTACCGTTGCAATCAAGGACGCCTTACCTGCGTTTTCGCTGGCCAAAACAATTGCACTGCCAGCCAGTTGCTGCCGAAGTTGATCCATCATCGAACGCAGGGATTTTGCATCTGCGTCATCAATAACTTCAAATAGAACCTGGGCTGGACCTATTTTTTCCGCACTAGCCGCTATGTCTTTGCCTGCACTTGAGGCAAGTTTGTCCTGCAGCTGCTCTACCTGTTTAGTCAGCTCTTTATTACGAGCTTGAAGTTGTTTCAGTTTTGGCAAAACGTCAGTTTTAGGCGCTTTTAAAGTCGTAGCAACGTCATTGAGTTGTTTTTCAATCCGCTGGGAATGTTGTAATGCCATATGGCCACTGACCGCCTCTATACGTCGTACACCAGCGGCGACTCCACCCTCACCGACTACTTTGACACTACCGAGCTCACCAGTGGCTGTCACATGGATACCCCCGCAGAGCTCTATAGATTTGTCCCCAAGGCGCACAACTCTGACCACATCACCATACTTTTCGCCAAATAATGCCATGGCTCCAGCGGCAACCGCCTCATCCATGGACATTTCTTCAGTTATGCATGGACTGTTTGCACGGACCTCATCATCAATCCACCGCTCGATCTGGACAATTTGTTCATCCGTAACCGGCTCACCATGGGAGAAATCAAATCGCAGGTTGGAGTCATTAACCAAAGACCCTTTCTGCTCAACATGAGTGCCGAGCACAGATCTAAGCGCACCGTGCAAAAGATGAGTCGCTGAGTGATGCTGTCGAATGATAAGTCGACGTTCAACATTGATACTTGCTTTAACAGTATCACCGACATAAAGAGCCTCACCACCTAGTGAACCCGCATGTGCAAATGCCTTTCGCTGCTTTTGCGTATCCATCACCTCAAAAACCGCGCCTTTGTCGTTAGAGAGAACACCAATATCACCCACCTGACCACCCGATTCACCATAAAAAGGTGTGCGGTCCAGCACAATCCAAGCAGCCTGCCCTGCTTTTAGCTCTGTTACTGACTCGCCCTCTACGAATATTTCCTTTATGGTCGCCTCCGCGCCGTGCTCGGAGTAACCCAGAAACTCCGTGCTAGCCTGACTCTGAAAATCCAACCCAGCAATAGCAAATTTACTAGCCGCCCTTGCACGATCCCGCTGCGCCGCCATGCACACTTCGAAGCCGTCCATGTCGACATCAAGCTCCCGCTCTCGAGCAATATCGCCCGTCAAATCAGCTGGAAATCCATAGGTGTCATAAAGCTTAAAAATCACCTCTCCGGGTATAGTTTCAGCCTCCAATCTCAAGACTTCTTCATCCAGAATGGCTAGTCCTGCGGATAAGGTCGTAGCAAATCTTTGCTCCTCTTTAAGCAGTTGTTTCTCGACTTCTGCTTGCATAGCAGTAAGCTCAGGATAGGCCTGCCCCATTTCACGCACGAGGGACTTCACTAATTTGTAGAAGAACGCATCAGTTGCGCCTAATTTATGCCCATGCCGAGCGGCCCGTCTAATAATGCGTCGCAGAACATAACCGCGCCCCTCGTTACTCGGCAATACACCGTCAACTATCAAAAAGGAACAAGAGCGCAAATGATCAGTGACCACACGTAGCGAAGGATTATCCAGATCGTTGCAGCCCAGCAATTGAGCGGCGTCCTTGATGAGCCTGTCAAACAAATCTATTTCGTAGTTGCTGTGAACATGCTGCATAACGGCAGCGATTCGCTCCAACCCCATTCCAGTATCGACGCAAGGCTTGGGTAATGGCGTCATCGTGCCATCTGCAGATTTATCAAACTGCATGAAAACCAGATTCCAGATCTCGATGTACCGATCACCGTCCTCGGAAGGAGATCCCGGAGGACCTCCCCATACATCAGGACCATGATCATAAAATATTTCGGAACACGGTCCGCAAGGACCTGTGTCACCCATCATCCAGAAATTATCTTTTGCGCCAATTCGAATAACTCGCTCAGCCGGAACCCCCATCTCGTTTACCCAGATCGCTTCGGCTTCGTCATCCTCTTCGAAGACGGTAATCCACAACTTTTCAGCGGGAAGACCCAATTCTTCTGTAAGAAACAACCAGGCAAATTTTATAGCATCCGTTTTGAAATAGTCTCCAAAACTGAAATTGCCCAGCATTTCAAAAAACGTGTGATGACGAGCTGTATATCCGACGTTATCCAGATCGTTGTGCTTCCCACCAGCTCTTACACACCGTTGAGAGGTTGTTGCTCGCTTGTATTCCCTAATTTCATCGCCGGTGAAAACGTCTTTGAACTGAACCATGCCTGCATTTGTAAACAGAAGGGTCTTGTCCGTTCCTGGCACCAGAGAGCCTGAGGCAACAATTTCATGGTTTCGATCTGCGAAAAACTTCAGAAATTGTTCGCGAATATCAGAGGTCGATTTAAGGTTAGTAGCTGACATAGCGGGCCACGAGCAATCATTAAGGATCGATAGTGTAGCTGGACCGTAGCGTTACGGGTAGAGTCACACTATATCCACCGCATGTTTATTCCAATAAGGTCAACTATTTCTCGATATTATACCGAGCTTTTTTTAGACCCCTAATAGCATCAGTAGGCGCAAAGCCCCTGCCTTGCAAAAAACGCGCAATTTTCGCAACTACCTTTTGATCCGTGTTGCTTATGTCCAAAGCGTTGAAACGCTTGTGAATGACACGCTCAACCTGGTCAGACCAATCAACGGACAGTTGCTTCATGCCCCATTGAATCAGGTGAGCTGAAATGCCTCGTTCTCGTAGCTTTGCTTGGATAGATAAGGGACCAAAGCCCTTGTTCATGCGCTGCTCCGAATAGAGCTCGGCGTAGCGGGTTTCATTCAGGTAGTTTAGTTCAAGTAATTCCTGAACAGCACTATCAATAGACTCTTGCGAATGCTCCCGCTGCTGGAGTTTTCGCGTTAGCTCGTGAATAGAATGATCACGCCTGGCTAGCAGGCGGATTGACGCAGCGTACGCCAGGCGAGCTAATTTCTCTGGCGACGCTACTTTTTCATCCATGTACAGGTGCGAGAAAAGAGCGCTCTAAGCCTCTGCTTTTTCTTTCGGCTTTTTTTCATCTTCTTTGTCAGTTGGCTTGGTCAATAGCATTTCGCGCAACTTAACGTCGATTTCGTTAGCCATCTCCGGGAATTTGAGCATGTGCTGACGAACATTCTCTTTGCCCTGACCAATTCTGTCGCCATTGTAGCTATACCAGGCACCCGCCTTATCGACTAAGCCGTTTTGCACACCCAAATCAATAAGTTCACCTTCTCTCGACACACCTTCACCATAGAGAATTTCGAATTCTGTTTGCTTGAACGGAGGCGCCATTTTGTTCTTGACGACTTTGACCCGAGTTTCGTTTCCAACGATTTCATCGCCACGCTTGATAGCGCCAATTCGTCGAATATCCAATCTTACGGAGCAGTAGAATTTAAGCGCATTACCACCTGATGTGGTTTCTGGGCTGCCAAACATAACGCCGATTTTCATACGAATCTGGTTGATAAAAATAACCAAAGTATTTGTGCGTTTGATACTACCCGTTAGCTTTCTGAGAGCCTGTGACATGAGTCGTGCCTGCAAACCCACGTGTGAATCACCCATGTCACCTTCGATCTCAGCCTTAGGTGTTAACGCAGCCACTGAATCCACTACGATGATATCAACGGCACTCGAGCGCACCAACATATCAACGATTTCCAGGGCCTGATCGCCCGTGTCAGGCTGGGAAATAAGCAATTCATCGACATCAACACCCAGTTTACGGGCGTAGGTAGGATCTAATGCATGCTCGGCATCAACAAAAGCTGCAGTACCACCGGCTTTCTGGCACTCTGCAATAACCTGCAGAGTCATCGTGGTTTTTCCGGATGACTCCGGGCCATATATTTCAACAACCCGCCCACGAGGCAGACCGCCTATGCCTAATGCCAAATCGAGGCCAAGCGAGCCGGTAGAGATGACATCAATGTCACGGTTGACGCTGGTGTCACCCATACGCATGATAGTTCCCTTGCCAAATTGCTTATCAATTTGACCAAGAGCCGCCGCTAACGCTTTTTTCTTGTTGTCGTCCAATGGTTTTCTCCGTTCAATCAGGTTGCGGTGCTGCCTATCCTTAGGCATACCACCGTAGGGGAGATTATTTCACATCAGCACAACGTTTTGGACGATTTTAGCAAAATATACTGTAAATATTTTCAGCTACTGAATTGAGCCTTGCAATCGTCATAGCTGCCAGGATCTACTGCATCGAGCTCTAAGCACAGTCCATCCACTTCATTTTCGAGCTGCTCGCGTCGTGCATCTTGCTCCGCCAGTGCCTCTTGCACTTCACGCGCTTTAGCCGCAGTTTCATCGCGATTGGATATCGCCTCTTCCAGAGCCGCCTTCTGCTCCTGGATATACTGAGCAAGCTCCTCAACATTCATCTCTTTTTGCTGGGCCAAAGCATTACCCGAGGAGAATGTCGCGCAGGCAAATAAAGTCGCTACCAAAACCGAGCGCAAGGTTAAATAAATTATTTTCATTACCGATATAGCCGTATTCATTCCAACCGTTGGATACTACCATGCAAGGCCCTTACCACCGCCTGCATTCGCACCTCACTACGCTGCCCGGAAAACAGAAAGTGTTGCGCTTCAACCGATTCACCCCACGCCCAGGCTAACCACACGGTGCCGACTGGCTTTTGGGCAGAACCACCACCCGGCCCGGCTACACCACTGACCGAAACAGCAATATCCGCCCCACTGGCTCGTAGTGCGCCAGAAGCCATCGCCAGCACGCAGGCCTCACTCACTGCACCGTGCTGATCAAAAATGTATGACGGCACACCTAACAAATTTTGTTTCGCCCGGTTTGAATAGGTAACCACCCCCTGCTCAAACCAACAGGAGCTTCCCGACACATCTGTCATGGCACCTGCAATAAGGCCACCCGTGCACGATTCTGCTGTTGTGATTCGCCAATCACGTGATATCAGCAGTTGCCCAAGTTGCGTGACAAGTTCATCAATTTTCTCAGATTGCACAGGCTGCTGGCGAGCTGTGACCGAGCCATCGTCAACGCTACTCATATGCAGTTCTCGTTTCTTATTAATCACAGTCATGCAAGGATAAGTTTAAAAGTCTGCGTACACTATGCACCATGGCGACCAGCACCCACACACCGATGATGCAACAGTACCTTGGCATCAAGGCTAAGCATCAAGATTCCCTGCTCTTTTACAGAATGGGTGATTTCTATGAGCTGTTTTTTGACGACGCTAAAAAAGCCAGTCAGATTCTAAACATTACGTTAACTGCTCGCGGTAAAAGTTCTGGCGAGCCCATACCCATGGCTGGCATCCCCTATCATGCGGCCGATAACTACTTGGGCCGACTGGTCAAAGAAGGATTGTCGGTTGCTATCTGCGAGCAGACCGGCGAGGTAACCAACAAGGGCCCTGTCACCCGTGAAGTGGTCCGAGTCATAACCCCTGGCACCCTGACAGAGGAAACCTTGCTGGCGGCAAATGATGTTGCATTACTCGTTTGCGTCAGTGAGGCCAAGGAAGGTTACGGTATCGCAGCCTTGGATGTTGCCGCCGGAGATCTTGCTGTTACGCAAGTGGCAGATCTACCAGGCTTACATGCCGAATTGGCTCGATTGAATCCAGCTGAGCTGCTACTTGCAGAAGACAGCCGGCTAAACACTGAATTAGCGGACTTTCCGCGCCGCCTTCGTGCGCCGTGGCTATTCGATATAGCAGCCTGCCGCCAACTGCTGCACGAGCACTTCAATGTCCGGAATCTTGAAGCCTTCGGTTGCGAAAACGAGCCTCTGGCCATCAGTGCTGCTGCAGTCTGCCTAGGCTATGCCAGGGAAACCCAACTGAATGCACTCAAGCAGATATCCAATCTCAGAATGGAAAATACGGCTGATACCATCGTGCTCGATCCGGGTACTCGCCGCCATCTGGAATTAGTAGAAAACGCCCGTCAGCAATCACAACACACGCTAGTAGGCGTTATTGACCGGACCGCCAATCCCATGGGCGCTCGTAAGCTTCGCGCATGGCTGCAACAACCACTTCGTAATCGCGGGGCTATCGAACAACGGCAAAATCGAGTCGCTGTATTGATGAACCATTCAATCTGTAATGATGTGGCTCAGGTACTTGCCAGCATTTACGATATCGAGCGTATTCTGACGCGTATTTTGCTCCGGAGTGTGCAGCCAAGGGAATTGGAACGACTACGTACGAGTCTAGAAAGACTCCCGCAACTGAGCGAATATTTAAGCACCGCCGACTCAGCTCCCGGGGCCTTAGCTGCATTGTCTGATATGCTCGAAGTACTCAATCAACAGTTTAAATCAGCTCCGTTACTTAAAGCAGCTGTCATGGAAAATCCTCCTGTTGTTCTAAGAGATGGAGGAGTCATTGCCGATGGCTACGATGCAGAACTGGATGAACTGCGAGGATTGAGTAACAATGCTAGCGACTTTTTGTCACAACTAGAACGGCGAGAAAAAGAAAGCACCGGGATAGCCTCTCTCAAGGTTGGTTACAATCGTGTTCACGGATTTTATATAGAGACAAATCGTCAGACAACTGCGCCTGCACATTACATTCGGCGCCAAACCCTGAAGAGCACAGAACGCTACATTACGCCTGAACTCAAAGAGCACGAGGACAAGGTACTAAGTTCGCGTGAAAAAGCTCTGGCTCGCGAACGCCTACTCTACTCACAGCTACTCGACGCGTTACAACCTGAATTACCCATTCTCAGATACGTAGCTCAAATTCTCGGACAACTGGATGTCCTCAATAGCTTTGCGCGAATCGCCTTAGAGAATCAATGGTGTCGCCCTCTGTTGAATGATGAGCCCGGTCTTGCGATAGAAGATGGACGGCACCCGGTTATCGAAGCGCTCATTGATGAGCCGTTTGTCGCCAATCCTACCCATATGGATGACAAACGCCGGATGCTGCTTATCACCGGCCCCAACATGGGTGGTAAATCAACATTCATGCGTCAAACAGCACTCATTGCGCTGTTGGCCCATACCGGAAGTCACGTGCCAGCAAGCGCTGCGACTATCGGGCCCATTGATCGAATATTTACGCGAATTGGTGCATCTGATGACCTGGCGAGAGGTCAATCCACCTTTATGGTGGAAATGACCGAGGCTGCACACATTTTACGAAACGCTACCGAGAACAGCCTTGTGCTGATGGATGAAGTCGGTCGTGGCACCAGCACCTACGACGGATTATCTTTAGCCTGGGCCTGTGCCGAACATCTGGCTGTGAACAACCGAGCGCTGTGCCTCTTTGCAACACACTATTTTGAGCTGACTGCGATGGCGAATTTACACTCAACCGTCGAAAACGTTCATCTTGATGCTGTGGAGCACGAAGGCAGGATCATTTTCATGCACCGAATTAAAACTGGCGCTACAGACAGAAGTTACGGCTTGCAGGTAGCGCAGCTGGCAGGCCTTCCCGATGCAGCCCTATCTTATGCGCGCGATAGACTCGCCATGCTCGAGACTCGAACGCCGGACGAGCCTGTTAAAAAAACTGAGTTGGCGTCAATATCAGTTGTATCGGAACAGGCAAACGCAGCCGTATCGAACTCTGAAAATTTGGCAAAACAGGGCGGTGAAATTTCAGATCCATCCATGCAAAACACCTTAGTAGTCCCCACTATTTCCGAGAATACCAGACCCGCGTCGCACCAAATTAGAGCAACACCGCCACAACTAGATCTGTTTGCACGAAACGAGGCATTAGTAGAATATCTCGACGAATTGGACTTAGATAGCATTTCCGCACGCCAGGCCCTGCAGCACTTGTACAATATGACAGACCTGTTAACTGCTTAACAGCCTTCTTGAGAGCCCGTTAATGGCACCCCCAACCTGACCATGCTACTTTAAGATAATGACAACTTTTTCAAGGGCAGGCCTCATCGTCAAGAACAACGATGAGAGCGTTGCCAACACCCTAAATGATGTAATTACTTGCCTTGAGGGTCTGAACCTTGAGGTCTTGCTGCATGAGAGTACTGGTGACCTCATAAGCGACAAACCCAAGGTTTCAATCGATGAGATAGCAACCAACTGTGATCTTGCGGTCGTCATAGGCGGAGATGGGACCTTATTGAGTGCTGCCCGATCATTGGTTGACCACCATGTTCCTTTAGTGGGAATCAATAGAGGACGCCTAGGATTTCTAGTAGACGTATCACCAGCCAACGAACTCGACGAACTCAAACAGATCGTCATGGGCCAATATATCGAGGAAAATCGCGCCCTGCTGCAAACAAGAGTTCTGCGCGATGGCGAATGTATTGCCAGCTCGTACGCCTTCAACGATACTGTTTTGCGGGTCAAGGATCTTTTGCAGATCATGGATTTTGACATCATCATCGATGACGTGCTGGTTACCCACCAGCGTGCAGACGGTATAGTTGTCGCGACACCATCGGGCAGTACGGCGTACTCGCTGTCTAATGGAGGCCCTATCGTTGGCCCCACAATAGACGCCTTGATCGTGCAACCCATCTGTCCACACACATTAACCAGCCGGCCCTTGATGGTTGATGCGTCGTCAACCATTCGTGTGCATCTTTGGGACGACAGTGTCGCCAATGCCCAGGTAGTATGTGATGGACAAATATACATGGACGCCATGCTCGGCGACATGATAGAAATCAAGCGTAACGAGAATCGGGTAAGGTTGCTTCATCCAGAAAACTACGATTACCACCGAATACTGCGCGAGAAACTAAATTGGGGCTGAGGATCTTTTGGTGCTGACGCATCTTCACATAAAGCATTTCGCAATAATAGATTCCTCAGAGCTTGAACTGCACTCAGGTATGACGGCACTTACCGGCGAGACAGGTGCCGGTAAATCCATCATGTTAGATGCGCTCGGGCTTGTACTTGGCGCTCGAGCCAGCTCAGACAGTATTCAACAAGGTGCCAAGCGCGCTGATATTAGTGCGACATTCTCTCTCGAGCTAATGCCAGAAGTACATCAGTGGCTGGTCCATCATGAATTGGATAACAGCGATGTCGATATAAGTACTTCAGGCGATTGCCTGGTGCGAAGAACCCTGGATACGAGCGGTAAATCCCGAGCCACTATTAACGATATACCGGTGTCTGTTCAAACACTTCGAAGCCTGGGTCAGCAGCTTGTGGCAATTCATGGGCAGCATGCCTACCAAACCATGACAAAACCTGCTGATCAGCGACACTTGCTTGATAACTTCGCTGGTGGTAAGCAACTGGATAATGTTAAACAGGCGTTCGGTGCATGGCGACAAGCCCATGATGCTCTTGCGAACAGCGAGAATGATGCGCACGCGAAAACACAACGTCTCGACTTGCTGAGTTTTCAATTGCAGGAATTTGATGAATTGGACATTGGCGCCACATCCATTGCTGATATTGAATCAGAACATCGTTGGCGGGCAAGCAGTGAGCGCATTTTAAGCCTCAGTCAAGATACTCTGCAGGCTATCGATGACAAGGCCTACCCTGCGCTAATGGAAGCCATGCCTCATATCAAAGAGCTTGTCCAGATTGATGAACGCTTGCGCGAAGCGCTGGATCTTATCGAATCTGCATCAATACAGATAGCGGAAACGACTCAACTCGTTAGTGCATCCATTTCACGGCTCGAGCATGATGATAACCGGCTGGTCTGGCTGGATCAGAAACTCGCTGCGCTGCATCGCTTGGCAAAAAAACATCAATGTGATATGCAGCAATTACCCGATAAGGAACTTTCCCTGCGTGATGAGTACGATGCGCTCACCGCCCCCGAGCATGACACTGAAAAACTACAGCAGGAATGTGAAGCTCTACGTTCAACCTACGATACAACGGCCACAAAGCTCAGCCGTCATAGAAAGACTTGTGCAAAAAAACTGTGCAAAAAAATCACTTTGGCCATGCAAGGTCTAAATATGTCTGGTGGCGCCTTTGATATTGAGATCCTATCTGATGCCGTTCTCCCACAGGTATTCGGTGCTGATTCAATAACCTTCCTGGTAAGTCCTAATCCCGGTGTAGAACCTGCCGCGCTCTCGAAAATAGCATCTGGAGGTGAACTTTCCCGAATTAGCTTGTGTATACAACTGGCCACTTTGGATACGCGCTCAGTACCTACATTAATTTTTGACGAGGTAGACTCAGGCGTCGGCGGCGCCGTGGCTGAAAAGGTTGGGCAGTTGCTCCGCACTGTCGGCACGAATGCACAAGTGCTGTGCGTGACTCACCTGCCTCAGGTCGCCTCCCAGGCGCACAACCACCTTCTCATTAGTAAATCAGTGGAGAAAGGTAAAACCAGAACATCGGTCAAACCTTTGGATAAAAAACAGACACGAGATGAAATCGCAAGGATGCTTGGTGGATCGAAAATCACCGCTAAAACGCGTCAACATGCTCAGGAGATGCTGGATTCCGCGGTGTCTGCGTCAGCGTCGTGATATTCACCGTACAAAATTATCTTGTGATCAGTGAGAGAGTAGCCGAGCTCGGCCGCAATCTCTGCTAACCGCTTTTCGATTTGCTCATCCTTGAATTCAGACACTTTGCCTGATTTAACACACACAATATGATCGTGGTTATCGCCGGTGTCGAGCTCGAAAATAGCTTGCCCGCCATCGAAATGGTGCCGAGTCACCAGACCTGCGGCTTCAAACTGCGTCAAAACGCGATACACGGTAGCCAGGCCAACATCACTGCTCTGGTTCAGAAGCGCTTTGTAAACATCTTCCGCGCTAAGGTGATGTTGTTCGGCACGCTCCAGAATCTCTAGTATATTAAGACGTGGCAGCGTGACCTTCAGACCAGCCTTGCGTAAATCTCTCGAAATGGTCAGATTATCTGTCATTGTGTGTCCGTTGCGGTTGAATTCAGCATCTGGATCGCGCGAAGTAGTATACGACAATCTCCTCAACTTTCTCATGGACTTTTATTATGCGCCTCGCTCTAAGGGCTCGTGAAGTAATAACCTCGCCTTTTCAGCCGCCCATGCATCCCGCCCCGCGGCGTTGTTTGGCGGTTGAATGGCCAACCATTCGCCCTTCTCAGGCCTTGCTGGACAGGCGCTTGGACAACCGGAAATTCAACCTTATTATTTCACGAACCCTTAGCTTGATTATTGTGCTGATGCTATCAGCCTGCGGCGGTAATCCTGCTTGGCTTCCAAGAGCACATAAAATCACGATTCAGCAGGGAAACCTAATCAATGAGACACAATTGGCGCGAGTTGAGGTGGGTATGAATAGGGAATTGGTTAGAAATCTCATTGGCACACCAGTGATTGACAGCCCATTTAAAGAGAACCGCTGGGACTATCTTTATACCCAAGGGCCGGCGGGCTCATCGATCAAAGCACGCCGAGTGTCCATAACTTTCGACGCCAATATCGTTGCTAAGATAGAAAACAACAAAGATACGGAATCAGGTGTTCTTCCCGAGAAGAAATATTGGTGGGAAAGGAATTCCAACTAAGCGAAATCGAACTGACTAGGAGCCTGCGTGACCTAGGCCCGCTATTGTGAATTTTTCTTACGATTAGCGCGTTGCCGTCGCCATTCTTTGGGGTCTTGCAACAAAGGTCGGTAGATTTCCACTCTATCTCCATCACTAAGAAGAAAGCTGTCATCTTCGACTTCCCCGTAAATACCTAGCGGGGCTGTAGCAGGATTAATTTCTGAGTTATCGCCTGGCAATAATCCTCTTTCAAACGACGCTTCCACAGCCTGCCTAATCGTCGTCCCCTCGGGCATCGAGAGATTAACCAGGTATTGCCTATCCTGAAATGCCAGTACCACCTCAATATTCATAGCTCGTGGCCCAGCCACTAATAGACCGTTGAGGCACGTTTGACGAACGCTGCCACCATGCTATCGCATATTTTTATAAAAGCGGGCCCAAGCAGCGCCCCAAGAATCCTGCTCTGGAATTCAAAATCCATGGATAGCTCAACTTGGCAGGCAGTGTCATCTATCGCCTTAAAAGTCCAAACCCCGCCAAAACGTTTAAATGGGCCACTAACTAGCGACATATGAACAGATTCGTCAGCTTTAAGGGTATTGCGGGTAGTGAAGCTTACACCTTTCATACGCCGATCCACGGAGACTGAGGCCACTTGATGAATATCAGATTGTTCGAGTATTTTTGTACTGTCACACCACGGCAAAAATTGTGAATAAGACTCGATATCACACACAAGAGAGTACATCTGAGCAGCAGAATAATTGACTAAAGCCGAACGAGCGATAGATGGCATAGGATGTTTGGACCTGCGATGCGGCTGTAGCCGTATAATGTCAGCATGGCTAAGAAGAATAAAGGTAACAAGATCTCTGGTGACGCGCTTATTGCTCGCAACAAGCGCGCGACTTTTGATTATAAGGTCGATGAGAAATTCGAGGCGGGTCTCGTTCTCCAGGGTTGGGAAGTTAAATGTCTGCGTGAGGGTCGTGTGCAACTCGTGGATGGTTATGTACAGATTATAAGGAGCGAAGCATGGCTTTACGGCTGCAACATCAATCCCCTGAATTCCACCTCAACTCACTACGTGGCAGAGAATACTCGGCGGCGTAAATTACTGTTGAACCGACGAGAGCTTTCACGGCTTGTTGGCGCTGTAGAGCGCAAGGGTTATACCATTGTCGCTATGTGTATGTATTGGAAAAATGGCAGGGTCAAACTCGAAATTGGCATTGGTAAGGGTAAGAAAGAATTCGATAAGCGTGCCACTATCAAGGATCGTGACTGGCAAAGGGATAAAGCCCGCGTCGTGCGAACCCACTAAAGCACTCAATTAGACGACACGATCCCAGGCGCAACCATCGTCTGTTTTTCGCAGTCTTTCAAGCCATTGCTCGTGCGCGCTAATCTCTGACTCGTTGGCATTCACGGCTAGTAATCTTCGCAAATCGACTTGTCCAGCCAGATCCACAGCAACAGAACCTTCGCCGGCATCCTGGTCGAGTGACAAGGCCGTTTGCCCACCTGTCATCACTAAATAAACGTCCGCAAGAATTTCAGAATCCAGCAGAGCGCCATGTAGAGTCCGATGGCCATTGTTGACCCCTAGACGCTTACATAAAGCGTCCAGGTTATTGCGCTGCCCGGGAAATTGTTGCCGGGCCATGGCCAGAGTATCTGTAACCTTGCAAACCTGCGACAAAACCATAGGCTGGTTGCACAAAGCAAACTCGTTTTCGAGGAAGCCAACGTCGAAATCTGCGTTGTGAATGATCAGTTCAGCTCCAGCGAGATAGCCCTGCAATTCATCGACGATATGCGCAAATCGCGGTTTGTCGATTAAAAATTCATTGGTGATGCCATGTACCGCCATAGCGCCCGGATCGATATCTCTGTCAGGCTGCAGATAGATGTGAAGGTTATTTCCGGTGAGACGACGCTCACTGAGCTCCACACAGCCAATCTCTATGATACGGTGGCCGCCTTTCGCATCAAGCCCCGTCGTCTCAGTATCCAGGACGACTGTACGTTTATATGTTTTTTGTTCATTCATGCTATTAATATTCTTTATATTTTCTTTATTATTCAACAGCATTAAAGATTTCGTAATTCTTAAAACCTACAAATAACTGTAAACAAGCATTTCTTTCTTACCGCACTAGCTTATAGTGTAAACATGAGCTATACAATTCGATCATTTATTGCTAGCGACGGAGAGCGTCTCTCGCAACTATACGATGCTCAAGTTGGTGGATTTCCTCTTTACTATCCAACAGCATACATCTCCAGGTCAGTTCGTCCTAGCGCTACTCACAACACTCAAAAAGTACATCTAGAGGCGCTTAAGCGAGTCTGTGAGTGGGAATCAAATCAAGACTTCGTTATAGCCATTCGGCTCCAAAAACAAGAGTTTCTCAACAACCAAGAGATTGAGTCACTCACTAGACATATTGGTAAGAGACGAAAAGGGAACGACGGTGAAGTCATTGGTCGTGACAAGTACAACACTTACGTAGCATACGCCGCTGACTATATTAGCTGGTTGGCAAACGAAGTTATAACCGAAACGAACATTTCGAGTGTTCACAGTTTAATCAAGCGACAACACAAGGCCATGCTTTCAAAGCTTGCCCGCAAAGCTGGTTCCCGCTCTGCACGTCGGCAACAGTTCGTTGCCATGCATCTACCAAAGGAAACACAACTAGCTCTAGTAAAGCTATTTAAGAACCCATTTGTAAGCATCACTCGGCTTAGCGACAAAGGCCCTCGCCTCAGGAATGTTGCCATGCTGCGAGTTTTGTACGAAACCGGCATACGACGAGGAGAATTGCTCAGCTTAAAGTTTAGTGCTCTACAAGAATCGAGTGGTGGAGAAGGTGCTTTTCTCCTCATAGAGCGCAATCATCACGACGAATTTGATTCGCGTGTTTCACAACCGGTAGCGAAGACACTTGGTCGTATCGTGCCAATATCCATTGAAGCCGAAACACTGCTCTTAGAGTATCGAGATCAGTGGCGGGCAGAGCTTCCTGGCATTGGTTTTTCAAACAATGATTTTTTGTTTGTTAGTCACCGCACAGGACGCTTCCAAGGCGAGCCGGTTACAGAAACCGGATTCAACTCCGCACTAACAAATCTCAAGAAATCTATTCCTGAACTGGATGCACTCCATCCCCACCTACTTCGACATGATTGGAATTACAGATTTTCACAAAAAGTTGATAGTGAAGGATGGGATTTTGAAGCCGAGCGAGAAGTACGAGAAAAACTAATGGGCTGGGTACCTAACTCGAATATGTCTTTACTTTACAACCAACGACATATTCAGGAGAAGGCCAACAAGATAGGCCTGCAGGTGGCGTCTGATACTGAGAGACCGGATAGTAAGAATGAGGATTGACAACATCGCCTTACTTACGGCGACAGACGCTGAGCTTCGCAGAACGAAGCGGCCAAGCGAAGCTGTCTCAGACTTTTTAAGGGATAAGGACATCCTGAGATGCGTCGGCAGCTGGAGCGTCAATATGGAAACAGCTCTATCTGGTATCACCCCAACTCTAAAATTGTCGTTCAAGAACGCTGCCATCAACTTTATAGATAATGGCGATTATTCACCCTCTGTATATCAGCAATGCTTTTCGTCCATCGGGAATTCACTCAAGCAATACGCGAGTGAGTGTTTCGACGATTCATGGTTAGCAAAGGCCATAGAGTCACCTGTATTTAGAAGAAACATCGGTCCAATCAGACATTTTTTATTTACTGGAGTGGCACTGAGTTAGGCGTGGTATCCGACAGTGTTTTACAGTTGATCGTAAAAATCAAACCACCAGAGGCAGGACCCTCCAACGTACTTTCTGACGACCCTGAGCTTAGCTGGCTCACTGATACTGAATACGAAACACTTCTCTCGTATGTTTGGCATAACTACGACGCCGATAAGTTCGCTATAGACAGAACTCTTGCTCTGTTACTTTCGATGCAATACGCCCGTCGCCCAGTACAGCTTGCACAACTTAAAATTGGTGACTTCAGAATTGCGATGGCCAACGATAAATCTGGTCTGACAGGGCCGCTCGTCGAATTCCCAGGTGCAAAGGACCTCGCGGCCGAGTCAAATTTTCGGGATAGTAAATATGAGACACATCCTCTACCCGACCACCTATGGAATCTGTTTGAACTTCAACGTAACCATGTGCGGATAGAGTTCGATACTCAGTTAGGTATAAAACTTCTCGATGCTCAGCTTAATGACATACTGCTCTTTACTTCAAAACATCGTATTCGAACGGCGGTTTCTCATCTGACAGATCACTACTCTGTCGACTGGA
The DNA here is from genome assembly GCA_047634635.1 of Granulosicoccus sp. GTDB lineage: Bacteria > Pseudomonadota > Gammaproteobacteria > Granulosicoccales > Granulosicoccaceae > Granulosicoccus. The sequence goes on from JBLIIE010000001.1 coordinate 103,893, forward strand.
GGGCTCACCTCGGGCATCGCTTGTTTCATCTCACACCAGATCGGCTTAGCAGACAGTTTGGATGGCGTCCTGAAGGAAGCAATACAATGGCTTTACCAATAAGTCACCGCACTGGCCGTCCCATCAAGGTGAACGCCACAAGGATACGCCATACACGCGCACGGCAGCTAGCTCGTAAGGGCGTTCCTCGGCAGATGCTTTCTCACTGGCTTGGGCACACTAGCGAGAAAAGCCTGAAAGCTTATTACGACGACCCTGCAGAGGTTGCTCGACAGTTAGACGAGTCCATGGCCCCTGTTTTAGCTCCATTGGCATTGGCGTTCGCTGGCAAATTAATCGACACCGAAGAACAAGCCAGTCGTCACGATGATCCCACTAGTCGATTGGAGTTTGCGACTGAAACCACATTAAAAAGCGTCGGACATTGCGGCAATCATTCTTTTTGTGCGACAACGTCTGTTCCCGTCCCCTGCTATCGCTGCAAACACTTTGAGCCACTGGTCACAGCGCCACACCACGAGGTCCTAGTCGCGCTTAAGATACGCCAGGTTGAAGAGGAACAAGCACTACGGATAGGGGGCGCTGAAAATCTACTTTTGCCTATCGATCTCTCAGCTGACATTCACGCTGTACAGAATTGCATCGACAGGTGTAACGCTCGAAAAGCTGAGATTATCTGATGGCTCAAATAATTCAGTTCACTCCGAAAAAAGAACTTTCCGCTCAGCGTAATCTGCAAGACCTCATAACGCTATCCCGCGATCATCTTGTTACATGGGCCAACCTCCCTGGTTTTGAATGGAGCAACAGCTACCGGCCTACCTCAAGTCGAGGAATCAAGTTTACCGATCACGAAAATCGCAGCTTACACCCTAGAAAACCCCCTTCACACCAACGGCTGATGTCCGCCGAATTTACTGAATTTGCGAAAGCCTATGTACGTTATCGCCATACGATAAAACCACATAGGAATATTGCTCGCGAGATGCAAGCGCTCCGAGCTTTGGAGGTCGTCCTGCGGCGAGATCAAGGGGTACCTGGTATCACAAAGGTTAATCAACGTCAATTTGAATTAGCAGTGGCTGAGCTTGATGTTTATAAGGCACACGCATTTATCGTTGGAGAGCTTCTAAACATTCTCAAGATGCTCGCCGATTTTTTTTATCGTCAATTCCAACACCCATTACTGGAAAAACCCTTATGTGGGGAAGCAATCTTATGACTTTGTAAACGGCTCTAAGGCCGATGTCGATACTAAGTATGCAAAACTACCAAATCGAGATGCTTTACTCGCCATCGCTGAAGTTTTCGGCAAGGGTAATACAAAATTACTTGATGACGTGGACACGATGGTCACGAGCATTACTTTCTTATTGCTAAGCGCCCCCATGAGAATTGGTGAAACACTAAGACTGCGTTATGATTGCATTGACTGTGACACCGACAAAAACGGTGATACACAATATTATTTTAAATACTGGGTTCCTAAAACAAAGCAGTTTGCACGCAAGCCCATAACAACTACGATGGCATCCAGCGCATTAGAAGCAGTTAAGCAGCTAATTCACGTCACAGAAGACGCTCGACAGCTGGCGCGGTACATGGAAACAGACCCGACTACGTTTTATCGACATAAATGCTGTCCAGATGTGGCAGACGATGAAGAGCTTTCGCGAGATCAGGTCGCGCAGGCATTGGGCTTTCTACAACGAAAGTCTGTAGCAGATTTTATTCTTAGACATACTGGCAGACGTGCCCTTAAAGGTTATTCGCTCAATTCACTTTGGCAAATTGTAATCTCTGAACATCGCCAGTCGAATCCACATTTCCCATACCAGCAATCCACCTACTCAGAGGGATACAAACCACTCAAGATGTCGGATTCGTTGCTGTGTTTTTTGCGTCTACAACTAAGTATTAGAAATACCAGCAGCCCAGTTTTGCTCGCTCCTTTCAACAAAGACTATTTCAGCAATAGACTCTCGGCATCCGTAAAAAAAGAACGTAACAATCAACGTCCTATGTGTTTCTTCACACGCCACGGTTTCGAAGCCGTTAGACTAAAGTCTCACAGCTTACGACACTTGCTCAATCGGTTAGCTCGTAGCAGTAGCGTATCTGTTGACACTATTAGTGCCTGGAGTAGCCGCGCTTCTAGTAAGCAAACGCATACCTACTTAAACGATGATCCTAAGGATGCGGCTGTTAAGGGAGCAGCTCTCCTAAATTTTCACGAAGAACACTCGCCGAAGACGCCAATCCTCGATGAAGAAGCCGAATTAAATAGCCACGGCCCTTTCCACCGAAGTCGTTACGGGCTATGTCGACGCAGTTGGCGTGCGGGTCCATGTAATAGATTTGCCGACTGCCTAAACTGCTCAGAGCTCCTCATGTGCAAAGGGGATAAGCTAGCTGTGGGTTTGATTGAGAAAGATAGACAACATCTTCTCCGTAATTTCAATGCAGCTCAGCAAGCCATTAAAGAAGGCGAACGTTCAGCATCCCGCTGGACTGAGATTGCAGGCCCGCAAATAGATAGGCTTACCCAATTGCTCTCCGTCTTGAATGACAACAGTATTCCAGACGGAGGCCCAATTGAAATGGCTGGAACAGATTTCAGTCATGAAAATACGATACTGGAGAAAAAAGCCACTGATGCCGAGATCAAATTACTTGATCGAAAAAACCTAGCAGTTGAGTACGGCAGCGAACTAATTAACTGTTTGAATCTTATATCGAGTAACGACAATGCCTAAAGCAATTACCCAACCACAGCTGAATAAAATAGCGCGAATGATTCGAGAGTGGCCAGAAGAGGATGCCTTTCATTGGGAAAACATATGCACCGGCTCAAAGTCTATCCTTGATTTCAAACCTACTAGACAGGCTCTATCAGCCAAACCTATGTTGAAAAATGCTTATACAGTAAAAAAAGCGCAGCTTAAGCAGGCGGTTAGCAAGTTTAAGGATGTGCCCAGACCGCAATCAATCTTGGATGCCATGAATAAAATATCGCGGCTGCAGCAAGAAAACGACGCGCTTAGGGCTGAGCTCAATAAGATGGCGGAAGTTGCTCAACGGTTTATTTATAACGCTAGTATTGCTGGGTTGTCGAATGAAAGGCTGATGGCGCCGCTGCCAAAATCTCGAATGTAATGACCATAGGGGTACGCTTTCAAATATCCTTAACCGTGCATGCACCATGCGGTGCGTTCAATGACGCATACACACACGTTCCCATTCGAGTTTCGATAAAACAATCTATTCCAGTCCAGTCCAGTCCAGTCTTCACTTAATGGTATATTTTTAGAAGAAATGAAAGCTAAACAATTTTGGCAACATAAACTGATAGAAACCCTGAATATATCTGCCAGTTGCAAACTCTCGAGTTCCCACGAGCCGTTCTAGAGGCTTTTCGATAATGGCAGTAATCTTCATCGGACCATCACAAGCACTGCAGATATTCTCATCAAGACCTGAGTGCTAGCTGAATCATACTTCGGGCTCCGTACATTTATATCCATTAGTATAAAACAGGTACTTACGCTTGCCAGCTACCAAATGATCAAGCCTTTCAATTCGTGAGCTTCTGTATAGTCAAGAAAGTTATTAGTTTTTCCCCACAACGTTCTGACACGGATTGTTCTCAGTACCAGTGAGCATTCTGGGAGCCAAACCTTATCCAGACACCATGAGTGCGAGTCAGATTATTTCGCATAGTGTGGAACGTAGCCGTACTTGAACGTAGCTTTATCAACACAAATCAATTTTCATCGCTCGGAAGCACAATCTCCCCTTGCTTGCTTTCGCTACTCGGATTGCTGGTTGTTCGTGAACTCTCTGATGGCAAGGGCGTGGGCACTCTAAGAATTTTTTGTGACGCATTAGGACCAGATTGGCTAACTATATCGTTTGAAAACAGGATAGCGAATGATGATGATGCAACTGCCCCCAATTCGGTATAGTGTACAACTAGCTTAAGCAGAATTTGAGCATCGTAGTCATGCTCTTTGAGAACTTCAATACCGTCAACTGGGTTTAATGGCAGTTTGTCAATTAGTACAGAATGTGTCTCCGTCTGCCGCCCGTCAGCTTTACTATCTATCGACTTTACTGTTGGTGCTGGTCGATAACGCGGTGCTGATGTACTGGAAAGTTGAGTATAGGAAGAATTAAGCAAGTATCGCCACCAAACTGCCACACCAAAAAACCGACACCCATGGCATCGGGACGCGTCGTCTTCATGGGGCCGCCCAGGTCAGTAATTCAACTGCCAGGTACTTGCCAATACACCCTTTGACACCCCTGCTGAGCCCCATCAGCCGACTCCATCTCACATCTGGCACTTGATCAATCTCCACCGCGCAGCCATTGCCCTAGCCGGGCGCCCCTACCCGCCTCTTCCTTGTGCAGTATCCATCGACCATCCGTGGCTCTTCAGGTGGCTAGCAAACCGCTGGAGGTGGCCCACGGACTCCAGGCCGGCAATTCTCTGTCCCCTGTAAACAGTACCTGGCCTCCAGCTGAGACAGGATCTTGCCGATCACGAACGAATCTTCGATACTTGCGATAATCTTCATCGGGCCGCCACAAGCACTGCAGATGCTCACATCTCGGCTTCTGCATTTCCATCTGCATAGAGTTTTTTGATCTTTCCACAACGTATCGGTGTCACGCGATCGCGGTACCGGCTATTGGGCACCAGCACACCGTGAAATCGTGTCAGGTTGGTGCGAGGCCTTGGTACCAACGCTGCCAGTTTGGCCATAAAATCCAATGGATCGAACACAACATGCGTAGTCCCATCCCGATACGCACTCTTCAAGGCATATCTGACCATGCCCTGATCTGTCAGCTCCAGCCGCGCCTCCGATAGTGCGGGACGGGAAATCTACCGGCGGGGCCGCACCGACAAATACGTTCCAGCTTTTTGCGCTCACGCGTGTTCACCGACACCCCGGCATGTAACGAGAATCCCCCGATTCTGCCAAGCTGCTCTGTACCGTACTCCTCTTCCCGGGCGGGTATCGTCTGCAATGTCAGCACTTTGCGCCCTGCCTGCGGTCCCATGGCTATCCGGTACGTGATCGAATGGCCCTGTAGCTGTTGCATCGTATTGCCCTCTTCATCGTCCAACGTCAATGTCAGATTATCGCTCTGCTCATCTCTGGCCAACCAACCCTGGCGCTCAAGATACCGGGCAACGCGTTCACTGATCGTGGCTACCAACGCGTTGAGCTCTTTGCTCGTGGGGGCGTTGACCCAATGAAATCTCAGATTTCCATTGCTCTTGGGCGAAAAGACACCATCAATAAACAGCACATGAAAATGCAGGTTTAGGTTTAACGCTGAGCCAAAGCGCTGGATCAATGTCACCGCACCTGTATGAGCCTGCGAGATCTTGAAGCCTGCCTTGTTAATCAAGTACGTCGAGAGGCGCGTGCCGCGCATAGGCAGGTGCGGC
>JBLIIE010000002.1:0-88148 GCA_047634635.1 Granulosicoccus sp.
TTAATGATTACTCAGTCAATTCTTAGTAGAGTCAAGATCATGGGATCGGTGGAAAGAGTCGATACAACTTAGCCGCGATGCACCAACCAAGCCCCACTAAATACCAGTAACAGTCCAATGGCTCGCGCGCCACTTAAAGGCCTCACAGGAAGCCCGAATGCACCTAAGTGATCAGCAATGGCCGATCCGAATAGCTGTCCAGCTACAAGGCATACAAAAAACAAGGCAGCACCTAAAATCGGAGCTAAAAATGCCCCACCTGCCACAATACCAACCCCTATAAGCCCCCCTAGCACAGACCACCAGGGCAAAGTACTCAGCACGTCAGAACGCAAACTGCCTACCGAGAACGGTAATAGTGCCAGTAGGCAGCATAAAGTAATAAAAACGGAAAACACAGACGCAGCAATGAGTGAACCACTCGCTCGGGCAATGGCCCCGTTGATGACAGGTTGCTGAGAAAACACAGCTCCCAGAAGTACAGAGAGACCTACTGCAATCCAGGGCATTCCGTTCACCATTCTAATGAAGTTATCAAGCAGATTTTCGCCATGAAGACATGGCATTTATTCGTAGCGATTAAACGCTATATAGGCGTCGGATTATCAGAGTAGATATCGAAAATACCTTGTTTAACCTCATCACTAAGTGTAATCGATACAGCACCAAGGTTAGTTTTAAGCTGCTCCATATTCGTAGCCCCGATAATCACAGACGCCATAAATGGGCGCGACAGACAAAAGGCGAGAGCCATTTGTGCCGGGTGCAAACCATGTTCTTTGGCCAGAGCGATATATCTATCGCAAACAGGTGCGCTATTTTCAGTATACCGGCCAGAGAGGTTGTCGTTCATAGAGCGCCTGGAACCTTCAGGAACCCCTCCATGAGTGTATTTACCAGAGAGCATGCCCGCTGCCAACGGTGAGAAGGCCAGTAGACCTACATTTTCGTGGTGGGACAACTCTGCAAGATCAAGATCAAACAAGCGACTCATCAGATTGTATTCGTTTTGAATACTGACCATTCGTGGTAATTTCTCTGCATCTGCAATAGACAGAAACTGCGAAGTACCCCAACAACTCTCATTTGACAGGCCTACATGCAGAATACGCCCGGCCTTCACTTCAGCATCGAGTGCCCGTAGGATTTCGTGAATACCATCCTTGGTTTTCTGTGTTTCCTGGCCAGTCGGGTCGAAAGTCCAATTCTGCCTGAAGTGGTAGCTTCCCCGATTGGGCCAATGCAATTGATACAAATCGATGCGATCTGTTTGCAAGCGCTTAAGGCTTCTTTCAACTGACACACGAATTTTTTCTGCCGAAATATCCAGACCACCATACATCCACTCTTTGCCAGGGCCAGTAACCTTAGTAGCGATTACAACGTCGTCTCGTCGGCCAGAATTTGCCACCCACTGTCCAATGATCGACTCTGTATCACCCAATGTTTTTTCGGACATCGGTGTGGTTGGATACATCTCCGCCGTATCAATGAAATTAACACCGTGCTCTATGGCGTAGTCAATCTGCTCGGCAGCTTCTGTATAAGAATTCTGCGAACCCCATGTCATGCTACCCAGACACAGTTCGCTGACGAAAGTATCCGTTCTTCCCAATTGATTTTTTTTCATGATTTTGCCCAATCCATATAAGACTCTCTGGCCAACTTCGCAATAGGTCCTAATTCATAACGTGTATTTTCAAAAGCCGTTATGGGAGTAACCTTAGCCAAATTGCCTGTCAGAAACACTTCATCTGCTTGATGGAAGTCATCATAGGTCAGACAACTTTCGTGAACTATTAATCCGTTTTTACGTAGTAGCCCCACGATGCGCTGGCGCGTAATGCCGTTAAGAAATGTTCCATTGGGAATAGGTGTCAACACTTCACCGTCTCGCACCATGAAGACATTACTAGTTGCAGACTCAGCAACGTTTCCTAACGAGTCGCAAACCAAAGCATTTGAGAAACCTTTGGAAATAGCTTCCCGGATCATCCTCGCATTATTAGGATAGAGGCAAGCAGCCTTCGCATCCACGGTCGCTACGTCCTGCGTAGGTCGAGAAAACCGCGTTGTCCCCAAGGTGGCAGATGTTTCTGCAGGCGGCATGGGGATTTCTTGCAAACATAAGCAAAAGTCAGTTGATTCGGGGTCTGCGCTTATGAATCCATCTCCGTATCCAGTTGACCAGTACATAGGGCGTATATAAACCGCTGCAGATTTATCGAATTCCGCAAGTCCTTCATGGACACGTTGAATGATGGCCTCAGTGCTAAGACTAGGGTTCATTCCCAGACTCAGGGCTGAGCGATTCACTCGCTCGCAGTGCGCTTGAAGATCTGGAGTAACGCCGTCAAATTGCCGCGCACCGTCAAAAACCAGTGTACCAAGCCAAGTGCCGTGATCAGCAGAACGCATTACTGGCACGCTGCCTTGTTGCCAGCGATCGTCGTGAAAGGTAAGAATTGTATTGGGGGAGGACACTATGCGCAGACCAAGGAACAGAGACAGCTCCCATGCTACCCCATCATGTCACTGCAAGACTATCGTGGCACCAGGCTTTATGCCATTTTCTTCAAACCAGCCCTGGTTAACTTCTAGTGCAAATTTTGCAGCTTTACGGGAGTCGAACAACTGGTCAGGCCCCACATTCATATGATGAATTTCGTTGATCACCATATCTTCAGAAATAAAGGCAATGGATAAGGGAATGAGAGTATTTCGCATGGTGAACGTCAACTGTCGCTCGCCAGGATACACAAACAACATACCCGAATTAATATTCATAAACTTACGAAAGCTCAGCCCCATAAAGCGCTGCTGACTATTTGCAGCCAATTCAACATCGAGTGGTTTTCCATCAATAAGCATCACGATGGTAGGCAATTGAGGCTGTGCCTTATGTTGATCTGCAACCGCGTTCGAAGACGCCATGAACAAACATAGAGTTGCAACAAAAGCGACTAGAAGACTGACCGTGCGCCACACCCCACTGCTGGACAAGGGTCGGCGCCTAAGGGTTGCGACCTGCACGATATTGTATTCGTTTAATGCTTGTCTCATGTTGTTCATAGCAGGAATCCTTTCTGGAATGGTTCTAAGACAACATCTCATGAAGACGTGGGTAAACAAGACGCGTTTTAGGTCTTACGCCTTCCCAAATCAAATACGACTCGGCAGCTTGTTCAACCAGCATTCCTAGACCGTTGTTTGCAGACCCGCCCAAAGACCTTCCCCATTGCATGAAAGCTGTATCAGTTGTGGCATAGGTCATGTCATAGACCAGCGTGCTTCTATCGACTAAGCCTTCGGGCAAAGTTGGCATTCCACCACCAGCGGTGGGTGTAGTCGCATTGATAATAACGTCATAAGGCCTATCTGCAGGTATGTTGTCATAGCCACTAGACGTTATTGAACCCAAATCATCAAACAGGGAAGCGAGCACTTCGGCCTTGGCAGCAGTCCTATTGGCAATATGCAATTCTGCAGGCTTCGTTGCTAACAGAGGGGCTAGTACTCCACGAGCCGCACCTCCAGCTCCGAGCAATAGGAGACGGCTAGATTCTAGATCACGACGTTTATTAGTGCGAATGTCGGCAACCAGACCCAGACCATCAGTGTTGTGCCCAATTTTTGAACCATCCCTGTGCATATGAATGGTGTTGACTGAACCTGCCCTTAGCGCCAATGGCGCCAGACGGTCACACACCGATACGGCTAATTCCTTAAACGGTGCTGTCACATTGCAACCTCTTGCACCCGACGCCTGTAGATCTATAACTGTCTGGGCAAAAGTGTCTGGCGTTGCCTCTGTTCGATTGTAATTGATCATGCGCTGTGTCAATTCGCCAAAAAGCTGATGAACAACAGGAGAGAGACTATGGGCAATCGGTTGCCCAATTACAGTGTACTGATTAATCATGGATTTTTTGAATATTGCAGTGCAGATTTAGGCACGTTGTTTTGTGTAAAAAAATATTTGAGTTCATCAAAACGCATCTGTGCAAGTTGAATATTGCTCTCGACACCGTTTTGCGTGTTTTGGGTCATCTGAAATACGCTGTTTTCGCAGAGACGGAATTGCGAAACCAAGGATCTTAACTCATTAATGCTTGATGTCCGAATCGTTGGAGATTCGAATCGATACAAGATAGGTAAAGATGTTTGCTCACCCTCTCTTTTTACACAATCCTCGGCTATCTTTAGCTCCACAATTACGGCAACCTCCGGAGCATGTCGTTCTTTGATACCCAGTGTCTCTCTTATCAACCTAGCAGAACGTTCGGTTGCTGACTCAGAATCCTGTATTGCAGCTTCTGTGTCTGCCGTATCTGGCTGATAGACCAAACCATCTGTTTGCTCGTCAGACTGAACAGTCAATTCCAGCTTTTCCGGGAGCAATGTGGCAGTTGGAACACTCTCAGTTCCCTGATCAGAGCTGCCAGAGACCGTTCCGGCAATTTTGACCGACTCATCGCTGGAGAAGAGCAATATCAGAATGTAGACGATCAACCCTAAGGCAACTAATGCTAGCGCATAAATAGACGGAGGCAGTTCGTCTGAGTCGGCAGGGCTCATAAGAGCAATCCATGGGTAGGTGTTAAACCTATGATAAAACAAAGCAGGCTATACAATTTTTCTCGGAAGAAGCATGTTAGCTTGGCTCTTGAACGTTTGTCTGCAGGCAAAGGGCGACTATGCCAATGTTATCGCCAATTCAACTTGAACTAGCACACGAACACGTCATTGAGAATTAGTAACCACTTTAAAGGACATGAGCATCTTGAGTAATTCGGCAGCCTTTGGAATACGAGCGCCCTATCCCGGCAATCGCCCTCGTCGCATGCGTAAAGATGCTTTTAGCAGGCGTCTCATGCAGGAAAACCACCTAACTGCGAACATGCTCATACAGCCGTACTTTGTTATCGAAGGACATAATAAACGTCAGGCAATTCCTTCCATGCCAGGTGTGGAACGGCTCAGCATTGACCTGCTCGTTAAATCTGCAGAGGCTCTTCATACATTGGGTGTCCCGTCGGTCGTGCTTTTCCCTGTCACAGACGATGATGCAAAAACCGATGATTGCCGAGGGGCCTGGGATCCAGAGGGCTTGGTTCAGAGAGCCATCCGTGCACTAAGATCAGAGATACCAGAGTTGGGGGTTATCACCGACGTCGCTCTCGACCCCTATTCACCCCACGGCCACGACGGACTCATGGACAGCGAGGGCTATATCATCAATGACGAGACAGTGGACGCACTAGTCCGACAAGCCCTCTCCCATGCAGAAGCAGGGGCTCAGGTAGTTGCTCCCTCAGACATGATGGATGGGCGTATCGGTGCAATCCGCGAATGCCTGGAAGCAGCTGACTATCGCCACACTCGAATTCTTAGTTACGCGGCGAAATACGCATCCAGCTTCTACGGGCCTTTTCGGGATGCTGTCGGTGCTACGAAAGCGTTGGGGAAATCTGATAAAAAATCCTACCAGCTGGACCCAAGCAACAGTAATGAGGCTATGCATGAAATTGCAGCCGACCTTCAAGAAGGTGCTGACATGATCATGGTAAAACCTGGATTACCCTATCTGGATATCGTCAGACGTGCCAAGGATACCTTTGCCGTCCCGACCTACGCATACCATGTCAGCGGTGAATATGCCATGATCAAAGCGGCAGCGGCACAGGGCTGGATGAACGAACAGGAAGTCGTCATGGAAACCATGATGGCTTTTCGAAGAGCGGGCTGTGATGGCGTGCTAACTTACTACGCTCATGATGTAGCCACGTGGCTCAAGTCTGACTGAGCTAGTCCGATAGGGTGACTAAGCCCGGTGAACTAAGTCCGGCTTTCGATCTAGTTTCATCGGTACAAACACTGGTGAGCTGACAGATCCCTAACTGGATGCATCAGTGTAGCTACGTGTTTAGAAAAACAGCCTTGATAATCACATTGGCAGGCCTGTCCGCAGGCCTTGTCGGAGTAGCATCAGCAAGCCTGAGTGATCAGTGGTTCTTGGGTGCAGGCGTCGCTGGAAGTCAGTTACTCCCTCGCGCAGAAGCTAGCGAGGTGACGCGCGTAGAAGAGATAGGACATGGTGCGACGGTATTTATTGGTCGCGATTTTGATGAGCGTAGCAGCGGGCAATTCCAGTTATATTCTCTAGGGGAAGTCGTTTTCAGCGATGATTCCACCGCAACCTACACAGCCGCAGATGCCTCTCTACTCTTCCGTTTTTACGACTCACGCGACAACCAGCGAAACGTACGACTCGGCCTGTCTGTATATGGACGATTCGGCTTTGGAATCATAGAGCGCGATGCCTTCAACCCTATTCGCACTGAAGGTGCGTCGCCCGTCTACTTCGGTGCAGGCGGTGGACTTGAAGCCTATCTAACCGATATATTTGCAGTACGCTCAGAGTTCATATTTCACGACACAGACACTGTTTCTGCCAACTTGTCTGTCGTTGCTCGTTTTGGTGGAAGGAAGAGCCGCAGAGGGGCCCTCAGCGCACCCCCAATTCCAGCTTTGACAGCACCACCAATGAATACCACTATCTCTGACCTACCGGCACAGGGTGGAACACAGCCACAAACGACAGCATCTCCCGCGGCTAAACCGCAAGCATTGCCGATACCCACTCTAGACGAACCGACCAATGGGCCGCAAACCATCCACGAGAGCGGTGGCACCATGGCATCAGATTCTAATCCTGACAGTCCGATCGATCCTGCAAATTCATCAAATGCTGACTTGCCCGAAGTGGCCATTATGGTTGACCCTCGTGAATTCAACGATCCTGAGGTTATTCCAGTTATTCCAGTTATTCCAGTTAACCTAGTAACGCCTCAACCAGTTCAACCTGAGCCCACGCCGACTACGCAAGAGGTTCAGAGCGATACAGACAATGACGGAATAACTGACGATCTTGATCAGTGCAGTCAATCGAATCAAAACTATCCAGTTCGCCAGGATGGTTGTTCGTTAATCGTGCACATGGGCAGTCAAATCCAATTTGTCGAGAACTCCCCATTACCGTTGCCACCTACCGAGCTCATTCTGCAACAGTTGGCTGCAGAAATGACCGAATTCCCCACAACTCGAATCGAATTGATTGCTCACACCGATAACGCAGGCACCCCCCAAACCAAGTCTTTGCTCACGAGACAGCGGCTGCGTGCCATTGGTATCTATCTTGTTCAACGTGGAATTACTCAAGACAGATTTCTGCTACGCTCCTTCAGTGATAAGCGTCCAGCTTTCGACAATAGCTCTGTTGAAGGTCGAAGAGCCAACAATCGAATTGAGATCGTTGAAAGACCCTGAACAATTTAGCTGATGATCTAGACCACTCATGGCAGTCTTTTAGGCGATGCTTACGAGATTACGGTTTCTGGATCGCACTGGCAGCGGGACCTGCAGCATGGGCTCTCATGTATCTAATGGATTTGCCGCTGAGGCGTTCGCCACCCCCTGCTACTACAATTCTGCTTCTTGTGATTGCCTACCCAATACTCGAAGAAATTGTATTCCGTGGTGCTATACAAGGCGCATTGCTTAAACAAGCTGCGTTACGTCACTCCATTGCAGGTATCAGTATCGCCTGCGTTATAGCCTCAAGCTTGTTTGCCACAGCCCATCTTTTACAACAAACTGCAGGGTGGGCAGCACTGATCTTATTACCGTCCATGTTGTTCGGATGGGCTCGCGAACGTCATAAAACGTTGTACTCACCAATACTGCTCCATATGACCTACAACGCCGGATTTATTGGCATTTTCCAGGCAGGAGCTACCTCATAGTTTGGGCTAGATACTTCATCAGCTAATGTCGAAAATGCCGAACCCCAGTAAAAACCATCGCCATATTGTGTTCGTCTGCGGCCGCAATGACTTCATCATCATTACGGGATCCCCCAGGTTGAATTACAGCAGCAATACCAGCCTGTGCGGCATTATCAATACCATCTCTGAATGGAAAAAACGCATCTGAGGCCATCACCGCACCTGTTACGATTAGATTTTCGTCCGCAGCCTTGATACCTGCAATGCGGGCTGAGTAGACTCTACTCATCTGCCCAGCACCAATGCCCACAGTTGCATTATCCTGACCATATACGATAGCGTTAGATTTCACAAACTTTGCAACTCTCCAAGAGAACAACAGATCGCGAAACTCATCTGCCGTTGGTTGTCTTTTAGAGACAACACTGAGCGCATCATTTTGTACGCTAAGCACATCTTCGTCCTGAACCAACAAGCCTCCAGATACGGGTCTAAGTTGCATACTTGAAACATCTCTATTGCTTAAATGCATTGACTCGCAATCAAGCACTCTTATATTTGGCTTGTCAGCAAGCAAATCCAGCGCATCACTTACGACACCTGGGCATACAATAACCTCAACGAATTGACGAGCAAGTATCTCGGCTGCGACAGCTGCTTCCAACGGTTGATTAAAGGCAATGATGCCACCAAAAGCCGACGTCGGATCAGTCAAGTACGCTTTTTCATATGCATCAAGTTGACTACCAGCGACGGCGACACCACAGGGGTTTGCATGCTTAACGATTACGCAGGCAGGCGTATCAAATTGTCGTACACAGGCCAAAGCTGCGTCTGCATCCATTACGTTGTTATACGACAGAGCTTTACCTTGCCTTAAAATTGCAGCGGCAATGGTACCGGCACCCGCGTTTTTATGTCGATAAAAAGCAGCACGCTGATGAGGGTTTTCACCGTAGCGTAAGGTTGATTTAAGGTCGTATTGCGAATTGAGTGTTCGTGAAAAATCACTGGGATTATCATGGCTGCTATCGCCTATGCGCTGCCCAAAATAGTTAGCAATCATCCCGTCATACTGCGCTGTATGTTCAAACGCTTTCACCGCCAGATCGAGTCGTAACGCTTTATTTTGCTCAGCCTCGTTCTGCAGCGACGCAATGACCCGCGAGTAATCTGACGGATCAGTAACAACAGTGACAGATGCATGATTTTTCGCGGCAGATCGAACCATGGCTGGGCCACCAATATCTATATTTTCAATAGCGTCTTCAAACGACACATCAATTTTGGCAACGGTAGCTGCGAAAGGATAGAGATTGACTATGACGTAATCAATAGGCGCGATGTCTCTCTCAACCATAACGTCATTATCAACACCTCGGCGCCCGAGAATTCCTCCGTGCACAGTTGGATGTAAGGTCTTTACTCGACCCGCCATCATTTCATCAGCACCGGTATGCTCCGACACATCAGTCACATCCAGACCTGCTTTTCTCAAGGCTAGAGCCGTGCCGCCGGTGGACAGCAATTGAATCCCTGCATCTGACAGAGCTTTAGCAAGCACTTCAATGCCCAGCTTGTCAGAAACACTAATCAATGCGCAAGCATTGGCCAACTTTGTCACTATTAATCGTATCCCATGTCTGCAAGTTTATTGCGTAAGTTACCGCGACTAATACCTAGCCACTTTGTTGCTTTACTTTGATTTCCACCACATTCTTGCATGACACTTTCAATCAGTGCGTGTTCTGCCTGTCGCATGACCAAATGATAAACGTTGGAAGGCTCTTCACCATCCAGCAAATCAAAATATCGACGCAGCTCATGCTGAACACAATTCGCGATCGCGGTATTGGAGGGTCTGGCAGGTAAGTTGTCAGGATAATCACCTGACTTGCTACTAACACTTGAGCCAGTATTGCGACGCGAGGTAAGACGTTGTGATGCTGTTGCAGATTGATCCTTCATCGCTTTAGCACTAGTTTGTGTCGCATTTGCACCTGAAGTAGATAAGTTATTTTTATTGCGAGGATAAGTTGTAGACATATTACGCAGCCACCCCGAACGCATTTGGATGAGTAAAAAAAGCCTCTACCATTCTCATTTGATCCAGTGGATTTTCCACTTTATTGACCAGCTCTCGAAAAGTGGTGGCGTGCCTGAGCCCCTTACAATACCAAGCGATATGTTTGCGCGCGATGCGGAGTCCTCGGTAGTCACCATACAATTGATGACACCCTTGCAAATGAGTCAAAAGAGTTTGTCCGATTTCAGCATGCTCGGGTCTGCCTGGCACTGGCAGCCCTCTTAATACAGCAGAAATTTCCCTGAAGACCCAAGGGTTACCTTGCGCTGCACGACCAATCATTACTCCTGCAGCACCCGTATGTTTTAGTACTGCTAGCGCATCAGAACCTGTGTGGATATCTCCGTTGGCGATAACAGGAATATTTACCGCGTCCACTATTGCCGCAATAGTGTCGTACTCGGCATGACCCTTGAATCTATCGCTGCGGGTCCGACCGTGCACTGCTAAACAGGCAATGCCCTCTTCCTGTGCAATCTTAGCAATAAAAACCCCATTTCGGGTTTCAGGTGATGGACCCGTCCGTATTTTTAGGGTTACAGGTACGTCAACACGAGCAACAACCGCCTGCAGAATAGCTCGTACCTGATCAGGGTCAGCCAGCAATGCGGATCCTGCTAATCGATTACAAACCTTCTTAGCGGGACACCCCATGTTGATGTCAATAACCTGCGCACCATACTGAACATTGAGGGCGGCAGCATCGGCCATGGCGGCAGGTTCCGAACCTGCTATCTGAACTGCGTGGGGTAATGCATTGTTTGCACGAACAATCCGGTGTCGAGTCTTTGCAGTTGCATAGAGCAAAGTATCGCTGGATATCATTTCAGAAGCGGCATACCCAGCTCCTTCACGAGCACATAGATCACGGAACGGCCTATCCGATATGCCTGCCATCGGTGCGAGGAACACTGGGTTTAATACAACATGTGCTCCTATCTCAATCATCTCAACTAACACTTAATTCCGACAGTGTATCGTAATACAGATCAGCTGATAAAAATACCGTATGGGGCTACAGCAGTAGACGAAAATATAATGGCCCAGCTACTTGACTTCATGAAAGTCAAGTTCAAACGAGATAGCAGTATTGCCTGGATCTTCGACCGCAAGACCGATATCCAAGCGCTTGTTCATGTCCAGCACATCACCTTGCTGCCAGCCTCTTAAATATTCCTTGGGTGAGAATTGGTTTATTACGACTAGTCGACCTGTCCTATCAGTCAGGCGGATTTCCAAAACCGGATGAGGCTGACTAAAACTCGCCTGATTAACGATACCAAACTTGATAATTAGAGCGTTTGCCACCGTTGGGTGTGTCACAACCGATCGACCAACTGCGCGAAATGCTTCAAGATCAATCTGATCAGGGAGTTGACAAGGCAGCAAGTTACAAGCAACGGAAAGTAGCGGCCTCAGGGAGCCATTATTTAGCAACGCGTCTCGCTCACGATAACCGTACAAGCCAACTGCAATAATGAAGACGATGGCAAAAAGCCCTCCTCGCAGGAACCAAGAACTGGAAACAGACGCAGGCACGTGCAGGCTGTCTTTAGAGCTTCTATTGACCGTTTCGTCGATAGCATCTTCGAACGGCAGCTCAAGCTCATCATCAAAGGAGTCACGTATATGTTCTGCTACGGGAGTTTGCGCACTGTGTTGCGTGGACACGTAAGTGTTCACACACGTGTCCACTTGCAGTTCCACTTCCGTATCGCGATAGTTAAATATCAAGGGCTCGCATTGCGAATCATCAGTTATGAAAACAACATCGCCCCCTAAGGTAATACTCGAAGAAGACTGGTTTGTACTCTGATTACGCAGGAGTGATCGTGCATCCACCGTTGCATCTTGAGCAAACAGCGTATCACCGAAAATTTCATCATCGATATCAGCAACATCATCAAAATGAAAGTCTCGAATACCTCGTGTGCTGTCAAAAAACTGAATGCCTGGTAGCCCGGCATCTGATGAGAACAAGTCAAAATCGGAGTAAGTCATGTCCAGCGACGCAGTATCGTTGGCCAGCCCGGCTAATGCAGCTGATTGAGCGTTAGATAGGCTTGATGCAAGCTTATTAAGCTCGTCTGCTCTCGGCGATGCCTCATTCGACATCCCCCGGATGTCGTCGCTTCGAGCCCGTAACGCTACGCTGTCACCACCCTGAGTTACATCACGTAGGTTAGCCAAGGCATCGAAAATACCCAAACACTCACCGCAGCGCACACGGGTATCTGAGGCAGACAGCAATTCTTGCGATACTTCGAAAACCGTTTGGCAGTTCGAACAACAGGTTTGGGAATTTGTTGATTCCTCATCCGAATACCTGTTGTTGTGAGCAGTATCCTTAAATTCCTGACTTTTCTCTGGACGAGACTTGGCTGTGTTTAACGCAGACTTGCGAGCACTACCAGATACTTGTTTTTGCCCGGGCTTACCCATGGGTTTTTCAACGACGAACAGCAGACATTAACGCCCAACCATCCTGCACTTGGGTTGGGGCAAACTCGAAGTACTGATTGTAGCTCAAGCGAAGCTGCTCCACTTGCTCCTCCAATATTCCTGACAACACCAATGATCCTCCAGGCTTTACACATATCGCCAAATGTTCGACGAGATCCATCAGCGGCTTGAACAATATGTTTGCCAATAGAATATCTACCTCGAAGGTACCCACAATTATGGGTTGACCCACATGAATCTTTGAGCTGACACCGTTTTGAACCGCGTTGGATTTAGTGGCCAGTAACGCTTGCTCATCTATATCAACCGCCCAAGCCTCTCGCGCACCCAGCATTAGGGCGGCAATACCTAGCACACCTGATCCACATCCGTAGTCGATGATTGTTTGACCCTCGAAAGGGCTAATTGACTGAGCCGTCTGAACCCCCATCCATGCAAGACACTGCGCCGTAGTAGCGTGTGTTCCTGTACCGAAGGCTAGTCCTGGGTCGAGGCGAATCGTCACAGCCTTAGGGTCAGGAATGATGTGTTCAGTGGGGCAAATCCAAAGACGCTCGCCGAATTGCATCGGATGGAAGCTATCAAGCCAAGTACGTTCCCACTCCCGATCTCCCAGTGTGCTGACACAGTGAACAGGCACAACGAGCCCACTCATAGCAGCGGCAAGATGAAGGGCATCTTGAAGCTGCGACTGGGTAGTCTCTTGAGAGAACAATCCGATGAGTGTGACTTCGTCCCAGAGCCGCACCTCGCCGGGCACAGGCTCAAGCACAGCATGGGTCAGATCTTCATCGTCAAGGCTGTCACGCGACGTAACCGAAAGGGCACCTGCTGCGAACAACCAGTCTTCTAAAGATTCAACCTCGTCTTGATGAGTGAGCAAGGTAACTTCCAACCAATCCTCAGTCACGAAGTTAATCGAGCCCCAGTTTCTTTTCTAGATAGTGGATGTTGGTACCACCTTCCTGAAAAGCGGGATCGTTAAAGATATCAATATGCAATGGAATATTGGTTTTGATGCCATCAACAAAAACTTCGCTCAGCGCTCCTCGCATTCGCGCAAGTGCTGACTCACGCGTATTACCACTCACAATCAGCTTGGCAATCATGGAATCGTAGTACGGTGGAACCGTGTAGCCGTTGTAGATGTGTGTCTCAACCCGAACACCTAAACCACCTGGCGGGTGATATTGCTTAATAGTGCCTGGCGAGGGCATGAAATTGACTGGATCTTCAGCATTTATTCTGCACTCGAATGCGTGCCCAGTGATTTGAATATCGCTTTGCTTCCAGCGAAGAACACGCCCTTCTGCTGCGAAAATCTGCTCCTTGATAATATCTTTACCAGTGATCATCTCGGTGACTGGGTGCTCTACCTGAACCCGCGTGTTCATCTCAATGAAATAAAAGTTGTCATTTTCATATAAAAACTCGAATGTCCCAGCCCCGCGATAACCCAGACGCTTGCAAGCGTCTACACAGCGTTGCCCCATATCATTGCGGGTAGCTTCGTCGATTCCGGGAGCTGGTGCTTCCTCTACCACTTTTTGATGGCGCCTTTGCATCGAACAGTCGCGCTCGCCTAGATGAATAGCATTGCCGTGCTCGTCGCAGATCACCTGGAATTCGATATGCCGTGGTGTTTCCAGAAATTTTTCCATGTACACCACTGGATTACCAAAGACTGCTCCAGCCTCACTCTGAGTCAACTCGATAGACTGCTCAAGATTGTCCTCAGTACGCACAACACGCATACCACGACCACCACCACCACCCGCTGCCTTGATGATGATGGGATAACC
The DNA here is from genome assembly GCA_047634635.1 of Granulosicoccus sp. Taxonomy (GTDB): domain Bacteria; phylum Pseudomonadota; class Gammaproteobacteria; order Granulosicoccales; family Granulosicoccaceae; genus Granulosicoccus. The sequence goes on from JBLIIE010000002.1 coordinate 14,139, forward strand.
AATTTTGTTGGCCAGTTGATGGTTGGTAGCCATGTCGGTGCCCAGAGGCCCATCACTTCCGGGAACGCAGGGAACGCCTGCTGCCTTCATCTCGGCAATGGCACTGACCTTGTCCCCCATTAATCGAATGCATTCGGCTGTGGGGCCTATAAATTTAAAACCGCTGGTTTCCACCCGTTCAGCAAAATCTGCGTTTTCAGCCAAAAAGCCATAACCCGGATGGATGGCATCTGCACGAGTGATTTCAGCGGCGCTGATAATGGCAGGTACATTCAGGTAACTTTTTGCTGACGCTGGAGGACCAATACATACAGCTTCATCAGCCAAGCGTACGTGCTTGAGATCTCGATCTGCAGTGGAGTAGACCGCCACCGTCTTGATGCCTAGATCTCGACAGCACCGCATGATGCGCAATGCAATTTCACCACGATTGGCAATGAGAATTTTTTTGAGTGGGGTAACCATGCTTTGTACCCGCTTAGTCAATCACGATGAGAGGTTCGCCGAATTCTACCGGCTGACCATCTTCAACCAGAACAGCCCTGACTGTTCCACTAATCTCAGCCTCGATTTGATTCATTATTTTCATGGCTTCAATAATACAAATCGTGTCGCCCTTATTTACACTCTGCCCGACTTCCACAAACGACTTGGTGGTAGGAGAAGACGAACGGTAGAACGTACCGACCATTGGAGACTCCATGATCGTTCCAGGCGGCATCAGTGGCTCAGGAGCCGCTAGAGGGGTGCTGACTGGCGCTTGCACTGCAGCAGCCACAGGTGCTTGAGCCTGGACCAAAGGCGCTGCGTAGGTAACCCCAGAGGCGCGAGCTATCCGCACTGACTCTTCACCTTCAACAATTTCAATTTCGGAGACATCAGAGTCTTCGAGTAATTCGATCAGCTTCTTGATCTTGCGAATATCCATGAATGATTCCTGGTTTTTAGAGCGAGTTGTTTTTAATGAAAGCATTGGCAGCAGTCATCGCCATGCTGTATCCGGCTGTGCCAAAGCCGGCTAAAGTACCAACTGCAATATCGGAAAAATAAGAATGATGACGAAAAGCTTCACGAGCATAAATATTAGAGATGTGCACCTCGATAACCGGCATTGCAACACCTAGGAATACATCTCTGAGGGCCACACTAGTATGGCTATATCCGGCAGGGTTGAAAATGACAATTTTAACACCCTCGCCCTTGGCAGCCTGGACACGGTCGACCAGGGCACCTTCACTGTTATTTTGATAGAAAGCCACACTAAGGCCTAAGCCTGCAGCTTGCTCGGCCAATAGGGCCTCAATATCTGACAAGGTTAAGGAACCGTATTTTTCTGGCTCGCGTGTACCCAACAGATTAAGGTTTGGGCCATTAAGCACCAATACCTGTGACATACTGTGTTGCTCCGAAAATTGAACTGCTGGCGATGAATGCAAATTTAATTCAGCTCAAGACTGGCGTGAGAGACCCTACACATCCAGACGCACCGAAGAAATGACGCTATTGTGGAAAGATAGCATCAAATAGGGTTCATTTACAGACAAATAGCGACTTTTATCGACCAAAATTGGACAATTACAATCGACTCATTTGACGCAACCACTGCTTTCCAGAACCTCGACCCCCATCAGATTCTGGATGCGATCGATAGAGCCGGATGGCAAACTGACGGTCGTGTCAGTGCATTGAACAGTTACGAGAATCGAGTGTATTCGATCGGATTAGAAAGTGGCGATTTCATAGTCGCTAAATTCTACCGCCCACTTCGCTGGAGCGATGAAACCATTATTGAGGAACATCTTTTTTGTGACGTCTTAGTAGAATGTGATTTACCGGTTATTGCCCCGCTCAAGGATGCTGAAGGGAAATCATTACACAACTGGGGCCCCTTTCGATTCAGCCTCTACCCCCGAGCGGGTGGTCGACCACCTGAATTAGACAACCCCGAGCAGCTAGCCGTAATTGGCCGAACTATTGGGCGTCTGCACCTGGCCGCCGATACATTCCCGTTTGAACACAGACCGTTCATCGACGCTACGCGTCTAGGCGATGATTGTGCAGATTATCTGCTCGACTCCGAAGTTCTACCCACTGAATTGGCCCCTGTATACGAATCGATTATCGATGATTTACTGCCTGAGGTTCATTACGCATTGGATTCAAACGGCTACGAGGAAATTTCGCTGCACGGTGATTTCCATCCGGGAAACATTCTTTGGGGTAGCGATGGGACCCCACATTTACTGGATTTCGATGATTGCGCCACAGGACCCGCGATGCAGGATTTGTGGATGTTTATCTCCGGAGATCGCCGCTATGCACAAGCTCGATTAGCAGACTTACTGGATGGTTACAATGAGTTCAGGTCGTTCGACGAACGTGAGATCGCACTTATCGAACCGTTGAGAACTCTACGCATTATTCACTACGCAGCGTGGATTGCGCGTCGGTGGAAGGATCCCGCATTCGTGCAGGCATTTCCTTTTTTCGCTACGGCGCGCTTCTGGGATGAACATATTCAATCTCTCAGAGAACAGCGAGTAGCACTAGATGAACCATGGCTGGTTTACTAGCGCAAGAAAAACTAGCTTTTATTCAGATAACCGCTAATGATCCGGCAGAGATAAGTTGAAATTGAACGAAGCTGCCACCCGGCTAAACCAAGTGGCAGCTCAAAGTACTAGAGCTTTCTAAATACCAAGGAGGCATTAGTACCACCAAATCCAAAACTATTGGACATAACAGTGTCCATCTGTGCGTTGTCAATTCGAGCACGCACAATAGGAATACCGACAGCAGCAGTGTCTAATTCGCTGATATTCGCAGACTCAGCTATAAAACCTGCCTGTTGCATCAGAAGACTATAGATAGCTTCCTGCACTCCAGCAGCTCCCAGTGAGTGCCCTGATAATGACTTGGTTGAACCTATGTGCGGAATATTATCTCCAAACGCCGCCTTCACAGCACCGAGCTCTGCGATGTCGCCAACCGGCGTACTAGTGCCATGAGCATTGATATAGTCAATTGGGGTGTCTACGGTTGATTTCGCAAGCCCCATACTACGAGCAGCACCTTCTCCCGAAGGCGATACCATGTCATGTCCATCGGAGGTTGCACCATAACCGACAACTTCTGCATAAATAGTGGCACCACGCGCCTTAGCCACCTCCAATTCTTCTACAACGACCATGCCTCCGCCGCCTGCAATAACAAACCCATCGCGATTCGCATCATAAGCACGCGACGCAATCGCTGGTGTATCGTTGTACTGAGTAGACAACGCACCCATGGCATCGAAAAGGCAACTCAAAGTCCAGTGCTCCTCCTCCCCACCACCAGCAAACACACGGTCTTGCTTACCCAACTGTATGAGTTCCAAAGCATTTCCAATGCAATGTGCACTCGTCGAACAAGCGGAAGAAATGGAATAGTTGATTCCCTTGATTTTGAAAGGTGTTGCCAGACATGCAGAGACAGTGCTGCCCATTGTCTGTGTTACCCGATAAGGCCCTACCCGTCGGATACCTCTGTCGCGCAGAATATCAGCAGCCTCCACCTGGCTGAAAGATGAACCACCACCGGAACCCGCAATAATCCCTGTTCGGATGTTGGAAACTTCATCTGGCGTAAGGCCAGCATCTTCAATCGCTGATTGCATCGCAAGGTAAGCATAGGCGGCAGCACCACCCATAAAACGAAATTGCTTACGATCAATAGCTTCTTTTAAGTTCAGATCGGGAGCAGCAGCAACGTGGCTGCGCATGCCCATCTCTTTGTAAACTTCACGATAAGTAATGCCCGATCTCGCGTCACGCAATGATTCGGTTACCGATGCTTTGTCATTTCCCAGACACGATTTAATGCCGATGCCCGTGATTACCGCTCTACGCATGATAAATACTCAGAAATCTTCTGTGGATGTAAACAGGCCAACGCGAAGATCTTTGGCCGTATAAATTTCACGATCATCAACTAGCATCCGACCATCTGCAATCCCCATTACAAGCTTTCGTTCTATGAGGCGCGTTATGGTCAACTCATACCGAACGCGTTTTGCCTTGGGCAGTACTTGACCAAAAAATTTGACCTCGCCAGAACCCAACGCCCTACCGCGTCCCGGATTGCCTTTCCAACCCAGAAAGAACCCAACCAATTGCCACATAGCATCCAGCCCCAAACAACCGGGCATAACCGGATCACCTTTGAAGTGGCAATCAAAAAACCATAAATCGGGAGTGATGTCTAACTCAGCAATAATTTCGCCTTTACCGGCGGAGCCACCATCTTTGGATATGTGAGTAATTCGGTCGAACATGAGCATGTTAGGTAACGGCAATCGTGCATTGCCCTCACCAAACAAATCTCCGTTACCGCAGGCAAGGAGTTCTTCCCGATTAAAGGAATTTCGATCAGATAGATCTGGTGGATTCATGGGAAATTTACTCGCTTCCGAAGACGCGCTGTAGGATTTGAGAAGTACGCTTTAACGGGTTCTCACGAATGGCCTTTTCTTCCTGCGCAAGGTAATAGAAGATGCCATCGGATCCTTCGTCAACAACATGGCTGGTGAGATCAGCATCCACCTTTGGTGCAAGCGGAATACTATTGTATTTAGACAATAAACTGTTGAAAGACGCCACTGCTCCTACTTTGGCTAATGCGCTATCGACGATCGGACGCATTTGCTCCTGTAAGCTTGCACCGGTTTTACCACGAAAATATTCAGTCGCAGCATTGTCAGGACCCTGCAAAATCCCTTTCGCATCGTCAACACTCATATCTTTAATAGCATTAACGAATAGAGCCTTTGCCTTCGGAGTCGCCTCTTCTGCAGCTTCATTAAGCTTAAGCTCCAGATCGTCAAATGTGCCTTCAAGACCAACTTTTTTGGCTAAATCACGAGCCTTGACTAATGACTTGGGTAACGGAATGCGAATGGCAGGGTCAGCACTGAATCCTTTAGACGCCCCTAGCTGGCTAACAACGGCGTTGGATCCTGTTATCAAAGCCTCTTTAAGCCCACGCGTAATTTCATCAATACTCAGAGCTCCAGCAGCAGAACTAGAGTCGCCAGCCAGCGCTGCTTCGGCAATAGCCTTCAGGTCGTCGAGCTTAGGAGCACCATCTGATGCGCAGGAAGACAGAATTACAGCACTGAAAAGGACTGCACAGGTTTGTTTAATCACTTAAATAATTTCCAAAGAGTCGGCATCACTGCCGCTGCGATAAGTATTTTGGCAAGGTCACCCAGCAAGAATGGAGTCATTCCCCAGGCCAATACTGGTTTGTCCCAACCCACGATACTGCCCAACCAGACAATACCAAAAACATAAATGATTGCGTTGCCAATAATCATTGCTGCAATGGTTGTCAATACAGATCGATCCCAGCGACGCTCAGCGAGCAGACCAACGACAAATGAGGCAATGACGAAACCGAGTAAGTAACCGCCCGTAGTGCCCAACATATAGGCCAAACCAATGCCTTTTTCTGGTGTTCCTGCAAACACAGGCAATCCTATTGCACCTTGAGCCAGATAGGCCAAGACAGCAGCTGCGCCCAGACGTGGCCCTAAAACCATACCCAATGCCAGAACCACAAGCGTTTGCAGTGTCATAGGTACCGGAAAGAAAGGGATAGAGGCTTTTGCAGATAAAGTCAGCAGAATACTGCCTGCTACAACTGCAACGACGTTTCGGATCCATTTGGAGCTTCCAGTGTCGCTAGCAGGAAGCAATTGTTCCAACAACGTGTTGGTGGGGGTTAATGACTGGCTAGAGCTGGCAGTAGTCATATGGGTAAAGTTCTCCAATTAAGGCAACAAGAAATGGCTGTAGCCCAACAGTATATCAAAGCCCCGACCACAGCCCGAGAATTGAAACACCAACCAGGCCCGACCCAATGACTCGATGGAAATATTTCCGGTTTCCACTGAGTAAACGTCGGTGTGCCTGAAGACCAAGCCAATGACCTAGGGCCACAAGCGGAAATGTGTAGAGCGTCAGCTGCCACTGTAAATCTACCCCTGCCACCATAAACGTGGAGATTTTGCTGATAACCAGGATTATCCATATAACAAAGAGAGTATCGCGCAGCTGAGATGCCTGCAGATGCCGGGTACTGTAGGCAACTATCAGCGGCGCACCCACCAGCGATACACCGCTGGCATACCCGCCACCCAATAGACACAAAGCATCCATGTACCAGCTGCGACTGACCATCTGCTTGTCGAGCATATAAACACAGCCATAAAAAAGCGTAGTGCCATATACAAACACCGACAGTATGCTGCCTGATAGGTTAAGCAAACCAAAAAGACCCACTGCGAAAGGCAGGAATAACAATAGACACAAATGCCGGACGTGCTGCCAATTGACATTAGACCAGCGAGTCGAGACGGTCAGTACGGAGAAAAAAAGTAGCTGCCAGCAAATAGCCGGCAAATAAAAGAGTGGATCATTGTTTATCATCAACAACATTGGTAACGTGAGCGCCGCGCCACCAAAACCCAGACCAGATCGCACAAAACCGCTCCACACAAAACAGATTCCTACGGCGACCCATTGCCACGGTGCCATCAGGGTTAACATTGCATCACTCATGAGTCTTCTATCAAATTCGGGCGCATCTACAAAGTTTAACGGGATTGCCATGGTTTCAGATAACATTAAAGAAACAACTGATGTGCTCACGCCTCGGCATGTCCTTGAAACCTGGTTTAAGGATGACAATAGTGGGCGGATGGATCTAGCCCAGCCAAAACGTTGGTTTATGGGTGGAGCTGCATTAGATCAAAAACTCAAATCGCTGTATTCACAGACGCTAAAACAAGCAGGTACCAATAAGTTAGATCATTGGTTGGACTCCATACAGGGCACACTGGCGCTTATCGTCGTCCTCGATCAGTTCAACCGAAACATAAACCGTGGCACTGCTGCAGCGTTCAAACATGATGCGAAGGCCGTTGCAGCCAGTAAACATGCCTTGACCATGGGCTACACCGCCCAATTACCTGTTTCGCAGCGAATGTTCTGTTATATGCCGTTTGAGCATGATGAATCAGCCGAGTCTCAGTCCCAATCAGTTGCTCTGTTTAAACAGCTCAGAGAGGATGCACCCACTACTGAGTATTCAGAATTCGCAGACCGCGCTTTAGCGTCAGCAATTGAGCACAAGGACATCATCGACAAATTTGGCCGATATCCACACCGCAATGCTGTGTTGGGACGCGCTAGCACGGAGGAGGAATTAGCTTGGCTGGATAATGAAAATAAACGTTTCGGTCAGTAGATACCGTCAAACAAACTTATCGATGGCAGAAAATTATAATTAAGAGATCTCAGCGTAGCAAGGACAACTCACCAGATGATCATTTACTAGCCCTGCCGCTTGCATAAAAGCGTAGCAAGTAGTGGGGCCAACAAATGAAAATCCAAGCCGCTTCAGATCCTTACTCATTTGAGTCGAAACTGGTGTGCTCGAAGGCACATCGCTCAATGCTTTCACGCTATTGTCGATGAACTTGAAGTCAACATAGTTCCAGATGAAATCAGAAAAATCGGTACCACTAGATTTCAATTCGAGTAGTGCCTGTGCATTTTTTCGTACGGCATACACTTTCTGCCTATGCCGCACAATGGCAGGATCCTGGGAAATTTTATCCAGCTTGGCGTCTGTGAATTGGGCGATTTCTGCAGGATCAAACGCTGCAAAATTCTTTCGATAGCCTTCACGTTTATTAAGGATAGTTATCCAACTAAGCCCCGCCTGAGCCCCTTCAAGATTAATCATCTCGAACAGACGCTGGGAATCATGACAAGGCCGGCCCCATTCATTATCATGGTAGCGTATGTACACCTCACTACTCTGGCACCAGCCGCAACGTTTGTCCGCTGTCGTATTCATTGTAGGTTGTTTTTAGCTGAAAACGTCCAGGCAGCATACTAAATAAACCCATGACTGACATCAATGGATACTAACCTTCAGTGCCCGTCCTTGGCTGATCCAGTATTTCACTCGAAATTGAATCCTTTGTAACAGCGCCCTGCACCCCGTAGGGCCAGCGTTGAAGCCATTCAGTATATTGGTCTGCATTCAAGGGTTTACTGATGAAGTAGCCTTGGGCTATATCGCAACCTTGCGATTTCAGGAATTCAAGCTGTGCTTCGTCCTCAATACCTTCTGCTACAACCTTCATATTGAAATGTTTGCCTAGAGCAAGCACCGCTTCTACTATGGCAACATCGTCATTATCACTAGATACATCAGTTATGAATGCCTTATCAATCTTCAAGGTGTCCACCGGAAATTTCTTCAGATAGGCAAGCGAAGAGTAGCCCGTTCCAAAGTCATCAATGGCCAGTTTCAATCCATGTTCACTCAGCTGGTGTAATGATCGAATAACTTCTGCCGGATCATTCATGACAGCGCTCTCTGTTATTTCCAGCTCCAGAGTTTCAGGGTTAATCTCTGTGTCCCTCAACGCCTTGGAAATCATTGGGAGAAGATTTCCGTCGGTAAACTGCACCGCAGATATATTCACCGCCACAGTCAAGCTGGTATACCCCAACGCCTGCAAATCGCGCATCTTGGTACAAGCGTTTCGCAGCACCCATTCACCAAGTTCTATAATCATGCCGGTTTCTTCGGCAATAGGAACGAAGTCCTCAGGAGATACAAAACCATTCTCAGGGTGATTCCAGCGAACCAAAGCTTCAGCACCTGTGCACTGCTTGGTATGTATATTTATTTTAGGTTGGTAGAAAACCTCAAACTGATTTTCCTGCAGCGCTATTTTCAAGTCTCGCTCAATACGAATCCGATTAGTAAGATCGCTACGCATTTTTTCAGTAAACAACTGAAATTGGCCCTTGCCATTATCTTTGGCTTCTTGTAACGCAACCGTTGCATTACTAACGATTTCCTCACCCAACAACTCATCTTCCTGGCTCACAAGTACATGGTCCGGAAATCTGGCAATTCCGATAGACACTGCGACTTTAAGCGTAAAACCTAGGTGCTCATAGGGCTCTGCAATCACTGACAAAATACGTTCAGCAATTTTTTCTGTTGAAGAAACTTCGCAGCTATCCCGTTGCAGCACAACAAACTCATCGCCATCCAGTCGTGCAACAACATCGACACCCGAGATCTGAGTACGCAGCCTGTTAGCAACTTCCGTAACCATCTTGTCGCCGATTAAATGCCCATATTGATCATTGAAATGTTTGAAATTATCCAGATCGACCAGATATACCGTGAACTGCCGATCTTCATTAATTGCACGATGCACAGTCTGATTCAATGCATCCTCGAACATTAGGCGATTAGGAAGATGTGTCAGAGGATCGTGATGGGCAGCAAACTCAAGGTATTGCTGCTTTACTTTTACCAGTCGTGCAGACTTGCGCTGGCCGTCAATCAGTTTATTAATTTCCCGGGCCAAAGGCTGAAGATCAACATTTTCAGGGATCTTTATTGACTCTGGCACTTCGCTCTCACCTTGCTCCCTACTGTCACGCAGTGACTCGATGAGACGTTCCATTGGTAGGGTATAAAATCGAAAAGTGAATAGCATTGCTATTGCACCAGCCAGGAAGCACGTAAATAATGAGAGGACCAACAGTTTGAGAGCCTGGATTGCTGTATCTGCGACATCTGTCTGCGTATCAACAAACGCGATTGCGGTCAGAGATTTTGATGGTGTTTCGATATTCCAGCGATTCGGGTGTACGAACCCACGATTCGTCAGTGATTGAATACCTATATCGAAACCCAGCGTATTCCCCTCATCAAGCAGAATCATGTCGCTATCACTAAATATAACCAGCCCCACTAACGAATCATCGAAAATGCTGGTAGGAATCTCTGTAAGTGGTCTCTGTTGTTCCACAATAAAACTGCTAACGGCAGCTTGTTTGGCTGTCATATGCCGGTCGATTGATAGGTGGTAATCGCTATACAAGCCGCTCAGGAAAACAAACCATTGGATCGTAAAGAGCACAAGCGCAACAGATCCAGCCAACATTCGCGCTGTCCTGGAGTGAGACATTTGTATCAGTTCGTGTCGCAGATCCAAAAAATTTTGATCCCTGAGAAATTTTATATCAGCAAGAGACCTTTCCTGCCGTCCATCCACAGTATCGGCACCGCTTACATGCTCTGAAGACATATTTTCTGTTTCAGAAACGCGAAACCCCCGCTTTGTCGGGGGTTTCGGTACTACTGAGTGAGCATTAGCTCACACGATGTTTCAATCCCGAATGGGCATTGAATTACATCATGCCGCCCATTCCACCCATTCCGCCCATATCAGGCATGCCACCACCGGCAGCGTCGTCCTTAGGCAGATCAGCGATCATGCATTCAGTTGTGATCATAAGACCAGCAACAGATGCAGCATTCTGAAGCGCATAACGAGTTACTTTAGTCGGATCAAGAATTCCCAACTCAACCATGTCACCGTATTCGCCGTTGGCTGCGTTGTAACCGAAGTTACCTGAACCGTCACGAACCTTTGCAACAACTACTGAAGGCTCGCCACCAGCGTTAGCTACGATCTGACGTAAAGGCTCTTCCATCGCACGCTTAAGGATACCGATACCAATATCCTGCTCGTGGTTATCACCTTTGAGTTTTTCAACTGCTGCGATAGCTCGAACCAATGCAACACCACCACCAGGAACAATGCCTTCTTCAACAGCTGCACGAGTTGCATGCAGTGCATCATCAACACGGTCCTTCTTCTCTTTCATTTCGACTTCAGTTGCAGCACCAACTTTGATTACTGCTACGCCACCAGCCAGCTTTGCAACTCGCTCTTGAAGCTTCTCTTTGTCGTAATCTGAAGTGGCTTGTTCGATTTGAGTACGGATCTGCTCAACCCGAGCGTTAATATCGTCAGAAGAACCAGCACCATCAACAATGATAGTGTTGTCTTTGTCGACAGTTACGCGCTTCGCAGTACCCAAGTCTTCTAAAGTAATCTTGTCCAGAGACAGGCCTACTTCTTCAGAGATTACCTGGCCACCAGTCAGGATAGCGATATCCTGAAGCATAGCTTTGCGGCGATCGCCAAAACCAGGCGCCTTGACAGCACAAGTTTTGATGATTCCACGCATGCTGTTGACAACAAGAGTTGCTAACGCTTCGCCTTCAACATCTTCAGCGATGATCAGTAAGGGCTTACCAGACTTTGCTACAGCTTCAAGAGCTGGAAGCAGGTCACGGATATTGCCAATTTTCTTGTCAAACAACAGCACATATGGCTCTTCAAGTTCAGCAGACATTGAGTCTTGGTTGTTGACGAAGTAAGGAGACAGGTAACCACGGTCGAACTGCATGCCTTCAACAACATCTAGCTCGTTGTCCAATGACTTGCCTTCTTCAACAGTGATGACGCCTTCTTTGCCAACCTTAGCCATTGCTTCTGCAATGATGTTACCGATTGACTCGTCGCTGTTAGCTGAAATAGAACCAACCTGAGCAACCGCTTTTTCGTCGTTGCACGGCTTGGACATCTTAGCCAGCTCTGCAACTGCTACCACTACAGCCTTGTCGATACCACGTTTTAGATCCATAGGGTTCATGCCAGCAGCAACTGACTTCAGGCCTTCGCGAACGATGCTTTGAGCCAAAACAGTCGCTGTTGTAGTTCCATCACCAGCGATGTCAGAAGTTTGCGACGCAACTTCCTTCACCATCTGTGCGCCCATGTTCTCGAACTTGTCTTCCAGTTCGATTTCTTTTGCAACAGAAACACCATCTTTAGTGACGGTAGGTGCGCCGAACGACTTGTCCAGAACAACGTTGCGGCCCTTGGGACCCAAGGTTACTTTTACGGCATTAGCCAGCACGTCCACGCCTTTAAGCATGCGCTGACGAGCCGAATCAGAAAAACGGACTTCTTTAGCACTCATTGAAATGCAATCCTCATAAATTGTTGAATAAACGCCTGCAGGAGTTGAGAACTCGACTGTAGGCCATAACGGTTAAGGCTGATCACTCACCCAAAGGTCAGTGCCCGGTAAAAAACCAGTTACGCTTCGAAAACACCCATGATGTCGTCTTCGCGCATTACCAGTACTTCTTCACCGTCAATCTTGATTTCAGTGCCAGAATATTTTCCAAACAGCACTTGATCACCCACTTTTACATCAAGGGGGCGTACATCACCGTTTTCAGCGATTTTACCTTTACCCACTGAAAGAACTTCTCCACGGACTGGCTTTTCGGTAGCTGAGTCAGGGATCACAATGCCACCGGCACTCGTGCGCTCTTCTTCCATGCGCTTGACGACCACGCGGTCATGCAACGGACGAATGTTCATACCAATACGACTCCGATAAATTCAAAAGTTAGAAAAATGACTCTGAGGATTGTTAGCACTCACCCTCGACGAGTGCCAATTCTAATGTCGCTTCCAGCAATATCAAGTCTCGGGGCAAATAAAATTGCTGCTTATTCGTCAATTTGACGGAATTCGGCGTCTATGACGTTCCCAGAGGCCTTCGAATCTGTCGAATCAGGCTTTGGGCGGCCACCTGGCGTGGAATTAAACACGGAACCCGATTCAGCTGATTGCTCTGCTCCATGAGTAGCCCCAGAGCCGACAGGGGTGCCAACAGAATCGGTCGAGCGCATGGATTCGGATGTTCTGCGGTCTGCCATACCTCCAATACCACCGAAACCCATGACTGAGCGAGCGGCAATTCTGCCAACCAACCATTGTCGGGTCCAAGGGACCAAGCAGGCGAAGCCGAAGGCGTCCGTGACAAAACCGGGGGTCAGAAGTAACACGCCGCCAACCATCAACAAAATACCTTCCAGAAGCTGCTCCGCAGGCATCTCACCCGATGACATTCTCTGACGCGCTTTGTTGAGCGTGGCAAGACCTTGCTGACGTAACATCGCAGCGCCCAGAAATGCCGTAAAAACCACAATTCCCAATGTGAGCAACCACCCCAGAGAATCGCCCACTCTCAGAAGAACAGCAATTTCGATGATGGGCATCGCAATGAATAAAATCAGCGCAAACGGCATTACATACTCCTTAAGGCAATTGAGGAACCTAACGCCACCTTCCAGCTCTTACAAGTGCGGCTTAGACAATTCCCCATGTTTTGGCGGCAGGTTTGTGTTTAGTATCCCTTACAATAGAATTTCAAGCGACCGACATTCTGGCCGAATCCTGCCATTTGGGCGGACAAATTTAGACTTACTCATCAGAACTGAGCATGTTGCAACAAAAAGTGTCTTTTTTATCCCTGCACAAGTGGGCCTTTATGAGCTTTGCTACTGGTCTGCTGGTCATCGCCGTACTCGTGGGGCAGGCTTCTGCTATCGGAAATCTGTTGGGCGGCTCAGAGCCACTTTCTCCTGAGCTAGCATTCGTTCCTGAGGTCATCGACGCCGGGGCAGGACCCACGGCCAGACCAGATACCATCACGGTGAGTTTCCAGATCGAGGAGGGTTACTACCTATATCGGGACAAAACTTCGTTCAAGGTGGAATCGCTCCAGCCACTTTCAAACTTCTCTTCAATCATTACCGAAACTAGCCTTCAACTGGGTGAGCCCATCTATCCTGAAGCTTTGATTCTGGAAGACGATTTTTTCGGCAAGATGGCCATTTTTCGGGACCAAGTTACAATTGAAATTCCGTACACCACCGACTCAGCACTGAAGGGAGGGGTATTGGCGGTCAAATATCAGGGATGTGCAGACATAGGGCTTTGCTATCCACCCACCACTGTGAACATTGCATTTACGCTCGACACCAGCACTTCCCACACGATAGCCCCAATCATCTTAGCGGATAGTTTTTTGCCATTAAATTCTGATCAAGGGTCCTCTGAACTCTCATCACCCGTTAAAAAACTTCAGTCCGACACGAACATCTTCGGCGACGTAGGCGATCAGAATGAACTGTTGCCTCCTGAACTTGCCTATCTGCCACAAATTTTGAATGCTAATGAGTCTGAAGTATCCCTACGCTGGCTTATTGAGCCTGGCTACTACCTCTACAGAAACAAACTAACGTTTGCATTGGAAAACGTTCCAGAGGCCACGATAACGAATGTCAGTATCGATTCAGGCGTTGATCAATACGATGATTTCTTTGGCAATGTAAAAGTGTTGCGTGAAACCGCAGAGGCCCAGCTTTCCCTGGCTACTAACGCCAGGCTTTCCAACATCAAAAATGCGAATCTGCTGATTAAATATCAGGGTTGTGCAGACATTGGTGTCTGCTTTCCACCCAGCGAGACAAAATTACCGTTAAATTTCAGTGTATCTGCAAACACTCTGACTGCTTTCACATCAACAACTCTGATAGATTCGCAAAGCTCGGCTGTTGAAATACCAACAGACCAATCAGAACAAGATCGTTTATTTGATCTCCTTGACAGCAGCAGCATATGGCTCACCATAGCCACTTTTTTCGGCTTAGGGGTCTTACTTGCATTCACACCCTGCGTGCTTCCAATGGTCCCAATACTCTCCAGCCTCATTGTGGGACAAGGTGAAAAATTAAGCACAGCCCGAGCTTTTCAATTATCACTTGTCTATGTCCTTGTCATGGCAAGCACCTACGCCATAGTCGGCATTATTGTCGGAGTGTCAGGATACAACGTTCAAGCGTTTCTCCAGAACCCATGGGTTCTATCGTTCATAGCAGTGTTATTTGTGGCCTTGTCTCTGTCGATGTTTGGTTTTTATGAGTTGCAAATGCCAACGAGCGTTCAGCAAAGATTGACTCAATGGTCTAACAAGCAAGGCGGCGGTCAGGTATCCAGTGTCGCTGCAATGGGATTCATATCAACCCTGATTGTAGGCCCTTGTATTACTGCACCATTGGCTGGCGCGCTAATATACATCGCCAAAACTGGTGACGCCTTCATCGGCGGCACTGCACTTTTTGCCCTCGGTTTGGGTATGGGTGCACCACTGCTGCTGATAGGCACCTCCGCAGGAAAACTGGTTCCAAAAGCCGGAGCGTGGATGGATGCCGTCAAACATTTTTTCGGCATGATTATGCTGGCGATGGCCATATACATGGTTTCCAGATTTATCCCGACCGTTGCAGCGATGACACTGTTCGGAATTCTGGCGATTGTCAGTGGTATCAGATTCGGCGCAACCGATTCCATCAGTAACGACAGCTCTCAGTGGCAGAGAGTCGCTAAAGGCATAGGACTAGTAATTCTCCTTTATGGAGTTGCACTGCTGATAGGAGCTCTTTCTGGCGTAGGAAGCTACACGACACCACTTCGAGGTATCGTTTCGGGTAGCTCCTCGCAAGCACAGACTAATCAACACGGTCTCGCATTTGCCCCTGTCAAAAGCGTGGAAGAATTACAACGTATTGTCAGCAAAGCCAGTCAGGATAACCGCCCAGTCATGCTTGATTTTTACGCGGACTGGTGCATCAGCTGTAAAGAAATGGAAGCCTTTACGTTCACGGACAATTCGGTTCAGGCCTTACTGAAAAATGCCGTGGTCATTCAGGCAGATGTCACAGCAAACGATGACCTGGATAAAGAGTTATTAAATGAGTTTGACTTGTTCGGCCCACCAGGTATCATTTTCTGGGACAAAACTGGAGTAGAACTTCGAGCGGCCAGAGTCGTTGGCTTCATGTCTGCTAGAAATTTCAGCGCGCACCTTACGAAATTCATTGGTGGCACCCGCCTGTAATTCACCTATCGTTTGACTCAAGCGTTGGCCGAGTAGATCACCTGCTCGCGTCTGTAACCAGGCTGGTGTCTTCTTCACTGAAGTGAGAAAGCCTGCTTCCCAATAAGGTAAGCCAAAAAAGCACAACAACTACCAGTAATAAGAGTCACCCAACCGGCTGCAATCCATGCATTGAAATACTCAATCGTGCCCGGAATAACCACACCACCCAACAACATACCAATACCGGCAAGCTGCATCATAAGACCAATTAACAATCCTACTGAAGACGGATGACTGGCTGCCTTCGGCATGGTGGAGAATAAAATCCCCGGCACTACTCCACCAAACATGGAAAACGCAAACGCGAAAATTATTCGTATCCCAGTTGTCGAAAACGGTGCAAATATGAACACAGCACAAACTCCACTGCCGAAGGCTCCAATCATCAGAAGCTTGGAGGCGCTATAGCCTCTTCGCAAAAATATTCCAGCTGAAACACTGCCAACCGAATTGCACAGCATGACGAGCGCTGCGATCGAACTCGCCCACCCTATTGTGAGGTGTGAGGTTTCAACAAGTAACAACGGCAAGAATGATATCAGCGGAATATAACTGAATGAATACAACAGAAAGCAGCCACTCAGCAACCAAACAACACGCTTGGTGAGGTCTGAGAAACTCCATGGCCCTGCAGTGGCACCCAAATGTGAAAGTTCCCGTCCATATTTTCGGGTGATCAGATATACAACGATAGCTGCCAAAAAAGATACACCACTACCGAACAACCAAGACAGTTGCCACCCTCCGCGGGATTGCAATGTTGGTGCATACAGCAGCATCATGCCAGCACCCACGGGTAGAAAAGATGCCCATAACGCCATCACTAATGGCCGGTCCTTTGCTGTACTCAGGGCAGATATTAACGATGGCAAAACAATGACCGAGATGATCCAGCCTAACCCTTCTATCGATCGACCCACGAGGAGTAATGGTAGGGACTGTGCGAATGAGCCGAGCAGGCTCCCAACGCCAACTATCCCTACGCCGATAATGGCAAAGGGGACGTAACCCAAGCGTCTAATGAGCAAGCCAAGTAGTAGGCCACATGTTGCAATTAAAATTGAATGTAACGATATGATGAGCCCGCTTTGTGTGAGACTCAACTGCCAGACATCCTGCAATAACGGTATTGCCGCAGGAATCTTTCCAATGTGAAGCGCTGTGGTGCAGCCTGCCAAGTACAACAAAAAAATCGCCGTCCATGCAGTGACATTACGCTCCAATGAAATTGTCGCCGCTGATGTCTGTTGCGGTTTCATTTTTCACGACGACTCAAGTAAGCATGCCACAACACGCGCGCCGCAACGCCTCGCAGTGGCTGCCACTGCATCGCAATTTCATCAAATTTCCGGTAGGACGGAACGATGGAAAGTTCGCTGCTCTCCGCATAACTAACCACCAACGCCCGATCACCACTTGGCCAGGCATCCTCACGCCTTATCGCCATCAACAGGTACACCCCAGACGTCCATGGACCAACACCTCTAATTGCGTTCAGTTTTTCTAGAATGTCCTCGTTGCTAAAGCGTCGAAGACTGCGCAGATCAAGTACTCCTGAAATTAGAGCACTTGCGATTGACGCACAATAAGATACTTTACGGCCGCTCACTCCTGCCGCCCGAAGCTCATCCTCTGATAACTCTAGGAATGCTTCTGCTGTCATACTTGGGGAAAGTTTTTTCACTTTGAGCATGACGGCCATGGCACTTGCCAATGACACTTTCTGTTCCAGGATGATCTGCACTAACGTTTCAAAGGACTGAGTTCGTTGCCAAAGAGGCGGTGAACCATGCGCTTGCACTAACCTGTGCATTAGTGAATCTAGAGCGCATAGCCTGGTCACTGCATCGGGCAATGTGTCACGACTCAGTGATTGATACACTACAGATACTCCAAAGACCTAATTAGCATGCCAAATTCCAAACCTGTACTAGGAGCTGAGCAACGCCGTCTGAATGCTCATTCACGTCGTGATGCGAACTGGAAACACTGGGGTCCCTATCTGGCTGAAAGAGCCTGGGGTACCGTGCGTGAAGATTACAGCAGAGATGGCGAGGCGTGGGACTACTTTACTCATGAACAAGCTAGAAGCCGGGTGTACCGATGGAACGAAGACGGATTAGCTGGATTTTCAGATAGAAACCAATTCCTGTGTATCGGACTTGCCCTGTGGAACGGTGAGGATCCATTTTTGAAAGAACGGCTTTTCGGGCTTTCCGGGCCAGAAGGCAATCACGGCGAAGATGTTAAAGAGCTCTATTGGTATCTAGACAGCACTCCGACCCACAGTTATGCACAAATGCGCTATCGATATCCTCATCAGGCCTATCCTTATAAAGCGTTAGTAGAAGAGAACGCTGCACGAGGCTATGCAGATCGCGAATATGAAATCAGCGACACAGGCGTCTTTGACGAGCAGCGTTTCTTCGATGTCACGGTCACTTATGCAAAAGCTTCCGAAGATGATCTACTGATGCGAATCGATGTACATAATCGTTCGGAGCATTCATCCAAACTGTCTGTACTTCCGCAGCTCTGGTTCAGAAACACCTGGAGCTGGGGTTATGAATCTGGCCCACAAGGAGAGACAGCAACAGCTCCAAATTTCCAGGTAGATTCGAATACTTGCATCGCAGCAGAACATGAGCAGCTAGGGCAATATTATTATTACTGGCAAGGAAAGCCAGAGGTACTAATGACCAACAACGAATCCAACGACGAATTATTGTTTGGCACTGAAAACAAATCCGCATGGGTGAAGGATGCGTTTCATCGCTATGTGGTTGATGGTGAGAAAAGTGCTGTAAACCCTGAACGTGTCGGAACCAAAACCGCCCTGCACTATTCCTTCCATCTAAAAGGCAACTCCTCCAAATGTATTCAGGTCCGGTTAAGCAAGGCCTCGATTAAAAAACCATTCGTCGGTTTCAAGCCGATAATGGATCGGCGTAAGGCAGAAGCTGACAAGTTCTACAAACAATTACAATCAGCGTCACTCAATGACGAACTTCGTGCAATACAAAGGCAAGCATTAGCAGGAATGCTGTGGTCAAAACAACTCTATTATTACAATGTCGAGCAGTGGCTGAAAGGTGATCCACAACAGACAACTCAACGCGATGACCCTCGAAATTCACATTGGCGGCACATGAACAATTTTGATGTCATGTCCATGCCAGATAAATGGGAATACCCTTGGTATGCCGTTTGGGATACAGCCTTTCACTGCTTGCCACTAGCAACCGTAGATTCGGACTACGCGAAAAGGCAGCTGCTTCTGATTACCAGAGAGTGGTACATGCATCCAAATGGGCAATTACCGGCCTACGAGTGGTCATACGGAGATGTGAATCCTCCTGTGCACGCTTGGGCAACGTGGAATGTCTACGCCATGGAAAAAAGCCGCTCTGGCAAGGGCGACACTACGTTTCTGGAAAGTGTATTTCATAAATTACTACTCAACTTTACTTGGTGGGTTAACCGAAAAGATACAAACGGCAATTCCATTTTTGAAGGAGGGTTTCTTGGCCTGGACAATATCAGCCTGTTTGATCGTTCAGAAGAGCCGCCCACAGGTGGCATACTCCATCAATCGGATGGCACTGCCTGGATGGGATTTTTCTCAGCCTGCATGCTGCGCATTGCTCTGGAACTTGCGCGAAGCAATCCGTCCTATGAAAACATCGCAAGTAAATTCTTTGAACACTTCTTACAAATAGCCCATGCAATTAATGGTGATGATGTCAACACAGGTCTATGGGACGAGCAAGATGGCTTTTTCTACGATCGGCTTGACTTGCCTGACGGGCGCAGTTCACCCATTAGAGTTCGTTCTCTCGTAGGGCTCATGCCACTCATTACAGCAACTACCATTGAAGATGCTGTCTATCAGGAATTTCCAGATTTCGCTCGACGCATGAGTTGGTCCATGCGTCGAACTCCTGATGTTGCTGATCGCATGGCGAGTATTCAGACCAAAGGTGCAGACAACCGGCATTTGTTGTCCTTCATGAGAGAACCACGACTTAAATGTGTGCTTGCCTACCTACTCGACGAAGACGAATTTCTATCCCCCTACGGTATTCGGTCACTCTCCAAATACCATGAGCAAAACCCGTTTACCTATACCACCGATAGTGGGAAAACACTGAGTGTCGGCTATGAACCAGGTGAAGGCGAAACAGATATGTTTGGTGGCAATTCTAACTGGAGAGGGCCTATCTGGTTTCCCATAAATTATTTGCTGATCGAGTCTCTAAGGCGGTACCACAGCTACTATGGATCAGATTTCATTATCGAGTGTCCAACCGCCTCTGGACAATGGATGACACTCGAACAAGTGGCAGATGAACTAACTTCCCGCTTGGTAAGGCTGTTTGAATTAGACAATGAAAACCAGAGAGCTTGGTGTGGGAGCAATTCCGACCTATTGACGTCTAGCAAAGAAGGTATGCATCAATTTTTCGAGTATTTCAATGGAGATACAGGAGAAGGGCTAGGCGCGAGCCACCAAACAGGTTGGACAGGCCTCATGGCTTTGTTACTTCAGCCAGACTTACAGCACTTGTAAACGTCTGAGCCGTATGAGTCGACGCCTAAAATATGGAAACTGTGTTCTTTGCAAAAGAGATTCTCACTTAACGTTTCATCATCTAATTCCACGAAAGTTACACAAACGGCGTCGTTTTGCGAAAAGCTACACCAAGGATCAATTAAACGAAGGCATTATGCTCTGCCCTCGCTGTCACAAGGGGCTTCATAAGCTTTACGATGAGATGGAATTGGGTAGCCGACTAAACTCAGTATCAGCGCTAAAAATAGATCCTTCCGTTGCAAAACACGTCGCATGGGTTGCCAAACAAAAAATATGAAATCAGGTAACTACAAGCCTGGATTATTCAAGAAAAATCCGGTCTAGCCTTGTTCATCAACCAGAAACCCACCAGATTGTCTGGCCCATAACTGAGAATACAAACCCTGCCCAGCTGCTAGCTCGCTATGTGTTCCTTCTTCTATGACAGATCCTTGGTCCATCACAATCAGTCGATCCATGGCAGCAATGGTGGACAGGCGATGTGCAATGGCAATAACAGTTTTCCCTTCCATTAATGCACTCAGGTTTTCCTGAATCGCTGCCTCCACTTCACTGTCCAGGGCTGAGGTGGCTTCATCAAGCACCAGTATGGGTGCATCTTTCAAAAACATTCGAGCAATGGCTAACCGTTGACGTTGTCCCCCAGATAGTTTGACCCCTCGCTCACCAACGCGGGCATCGTAGCCTGATCGTCCAGAACTATCCGACAACGATTGAATGAACTCGTGTGCATTGGCACGCTTGGCAGCTGTTATGACTGTCTCCATCGTGGCACCTTTGCGTCCATAGGCGATATTTTCGTAGACAGTTCTATGCAGCAGAGAAGTATCCTGGGTAACGACGCCAATTTGCGCACGCAAGCTTTCCTGTTTGGCGTCTCTGATATTAATACCGTCAATCTTAATTTCGCCTTCTTCCACGTCATAAAGTCTTAGCAACAGATTGGTCAGCGTTGTTTTCCCAGCACCTGACCGTCCCACTAATCCGATCTTTTCACCACCCTTGATATTCAGGTTTAAAGCTTCAATGGCTCCGGTGTCACGTCCGTAGTGAAAGCGGACTTTATTAAAATCAATAGCACCTTTTGGCACAATGAGTTCAATCGCCTTGGGTTTATCGAGGACATCCTGACGAGTGGAAAGCATGGCCATACCATCATAAATAATGCCGATACTTTCAAAAAGACCGGAAAGCTCCCACATTATCCAGTGAGACATTCCATGCATTCGAAGCACTAGGCCGATACTGACGGCCAGCGCTCCAGCACTTGTGTGGCCTGCATCCCAAAGCCAGATTCCAATAGCTGCTACTGAAAACAACAGTAGCGCATTAATGATGTCTAGCGAGAAATTCAGTCCTGTTACCCACCGGAATTGCGGGTAAACCGTAGCCAAAAAACGGTGCATGCTACCGCGCGCATATTCGGCTTCATGGCCAGCATGAGCAAAAAGCTTGACCGTCATGATATTGGTATAACTGTCTACCACTCTGCCTGTCATCTCCGAACGGGCGTCAGCCTGCTGTCGAGAGATTTTTTTAAGCTTTGGCAGGAAATATCTGAGCATGCAGATGTACGCAAGCAGCCAGAGTGCAAACGGCAACATCATCCACGAACTAAAGGATGCGACCAAGAACATTGCACCAAAAAAGTAAACAGCAACGTAAACCATCACATCCAGAACTTTCAATACAGCGTCGCGTATGGCTAGCGATGTCTGCATAACTTTGGTGGCTACCCGACCTGCGAACTCATCCTGATAGAAGGAATAACTCTGACCAAGCATCCAGCAATGGGCTTTCCAGCGAATAGTCATGACAAAATTGCCAAAGATGGCTTGATGAAGTACCAGTGATTGAATCAATCCGACCAAAGGAAGCAGCACCAGCACCACAAGAGCCATCCAGATGAGTTGGCTTGACTCCCGCTCTAACAGAGAACCAGCTACCCCAGCGGGGCCCTGAGCGGGTGCCCGCTCTCCCAGCCAATCAATCAGATTCCCCAGGAAACTGAAAAGACTCACCTCCAGCAAAGAAATGATCCCGGACAGCACCGCCATAAGCAGCAGCCATGGCCATGAATCCCGCACGAAATACCACAAAAACGCCATTAAACGCGATGGGGGGCGTTCTGGCAATTCATTTGGAAATGGCGTGATGCGACTCTCGAAATAATCGAGAATCTGGTCGATGATTCGCATTATTGTGTTACAAATTTCCCAGCAATTTGCTCAAAGCATTGATATTGTTCCGAAGGAACCAGAGTGTACCTAGGGTGTCTACGTAATCCAGAGTGCTGAGATGTTTCAAGAGTCGATAGTATACGCAAGCTTGCAGCAATGAACCTGCAACCTGGTTGGCGCCGCTGGTTACAGGAACTAGTAACACCTGCCAGCAGCCCTGCTTTGGAGGAGCTGCTTCGGCAACACCAAAATGCCTATCCAGTACTGTGGTTACTGGGCAAAGCTGGTGCCGGAAAATCATCTATTGTTCAACGTTTGACGGGGGATAGCCGCGCAGCAATTGGCAACGGATTCGCTCCCTGTACAAAGACGGCCATGTACTACGACCACCCAGCAGATGCACCGGTGATGCGCTTCCTGGACACCCGAGGACTCGGAGAGACGAATTATGACCCTGCAGATGACCTTGCAGAAGCCAGCAGCGGTAGTCATGCCCTTCTGGTCTTAACTCGCGTCGACGATACCTCACAAGCCGAACTGTTGAGTGCATTCAGATCAGAAAACACCAAACTCAGAAATCTGGCCCTACTGCACGTCCATACAGCCTTGCACAGTGTTCCAGCCGTTGAGTTACCAAGAGCCATCGAATACAACAAAAAACTGATTGCCGATGCGCTGGAACGGACCCCAAAAAGTGTTCAAATTGACTTTACAGATCCAGACGACGGGTTTGAAGACTCTGACCGTGGATTAGCCGAACTTCGCACAGCCATTATCCAGTTAGTGCCAGAGTTAAATCGGGTGCTCACACCAATTGATGCCAAAGATCAGGAAGACACGCTGTTTCTGAGTCACAACCGTGAAATTCTGGGCTATGCCGCAGCGGCAGCCGCCGCCGATATATTTCCAGCCATTGGACTATTTGCGGTACCAACCATTCAGGGAAAGCTGCTTCACACCTTGGCCGCCCGTTATGGCGTTACATGGGATAAGCGTATTGCGATGGAATTTATTGCAGCCATGGGCAGCAGTTTTCTCTATCGGTATGCCCTATCCCTCGGAGGGCGGCAACTGGCCAAGTTCATTCCCGTTTATGGTCAAACAGTGGGGGCAGCGGCGTCCTCTGCGTTAAGCTTCGCCAGTACTTACGCTATCGCCCGAGCAGCTTGCATGTACCTTTATCATCAAAAAACCCACAAACCGGTGAGTTCAGAAGCCTTACAGGAAGCCTTTAAACGCGCGTTTAATGAACAGAAAAACCATGAACCTTAAACCACTGTTTAAGTTTTCCACCCTAAGCGCCATGGCTTATCTGGTTCTGGTTTTTATTATTCCGGTCACAACGTTATCAGTCATTGGCCTTATTTACCTTGTAGAAAATAATTTGCTACTAACCATTTTGCTTGGCTGGTTAGTTGTAACCGCTGTGGGATATCTGGCCTTCGTGGTTTGGCCGTCAAGACAATATGTAAAGCTTGCAAGGAGCCACTCACAAGCGGAGGAGCAAGCAACAGATAACAATGTGTCCCTTCCTCACCAGTTGACGCCACAAGGTAATTGGACCACACAAGATATCGACATCTGGACGAAGCTTTGTCAAACCATCGAGAATCTCATTGATGAGAAGCCAGCTTGGAAATCACTGCCAGACTTATCTTTACTGTTGCTCTCAGATGTCTCTTCCCATTACAACAGCAATGCATCAAGCACAGTTTCCAACGACCCAACGTTGAAATACCGCTTCACGGTACCAGAAGCGCTGCTAGTCTTATCGATAGGCGCACATCGCTACCGAGAATTGGTATTGACGCATATACCGTTTTCAGAACGCATTACTGTGTCATCAATGCTGTCACTTTACGAACGCCAAACAGATATTCAAACCGGATATACCTGGTTAAATCGAGCTCGCCGTATATTGAGAGTAAGCAACCCACTCGCTGCTGCTGTCGGCGAACTGAGGGATCAATTCACCAATCGCGTATTCTCTCATTTAAGCGACAACGTTCAAAATGATCTTAAACGACTCCTTCTCCAGGAAGTTGTGCAGGTAGGTATCGATCTGTATAGCGGGAAACTTAAATCAACTCCAAGCGAACTGATCGGATATCGAAGCGACACATTCAAGCAAGACAAGCAACGCACACCAGATGCAGTCGAACCGCTGCGAATCGTTCTATTGGGGCAATCAAACGCAGGAAAGTCCTCACTGATTAACGCTTTGGCCGAATCACTACAAGCCGAGGTAGACATCTTACCCACTACTTCTCATATTCAAACCCACGCACTCGATATAGACCCATCTCTAAAGGTCCACCTGATTGATACGGTCGGGCTTGAACACATATCCCACCAGCAAAATAAGTTAGTGGAACTAGCTATTCAATCTGATCTTATTGTGTTTGTGGCGCGCTCTACACAACCAGCAAGAAGCGTGGACAATCGACTGTACCAAGCCGTGTCAAAAGCCTTCGATATGAAACCTGCACGACGACAACCTCCCATTCTATTAGTGCTAACGCATGTGGATCAGCTAAAGCCTCGCAACGAATGGTCTCCACCTTATGACTTGGGCAGTGAAAACCCTAAGGCCAAGACAATGATTATGGCGTTGAAAAGTTGCATCGAACAGATAGGATTACCGGCAGAGACCCCAGCGGTGCCTGTCTGCTTGTCTGAAATGAAGGGGTTCTACAACGTAGATGCAGTCAGTACACAGCTCATGCTACTGCAGGACTCTGCAACACTTGCACAATGGAATCGACGCCGAGTGGAACGTGGAGAGCAAGGTGTGTCTTGGGACGAACGCTGGTCACAGATAAAAAGCTTAGGTCAAGTAATCGGTCGGGCCGCAATCAAATAAAATATAAAAAGGGAGTAAAAGGGGACGGAGGGATTAAATATAAATCCCTCCGTCCCCTTTTACTCTTTTACTCCTGATTGCTAGTCACTCAATTTTTTCGCAGGCGGCAATGGAGATTGGGTGTCGTTGATATGGTTAGTGATATTGGTAAAGAATATCGTGCTCATGACCATCGTCAAATCGACAAGGTTTTCTGCGGTGAACCCTACTGCGTAAGCCTCTTCAAGCAGCTCGCTAGGCAGTATCCTCGGATGACGAAACAAATGTGCTGCGACTTTTAGTAAGCAATCCAGACGTGGCTCTCCAATTTGCTGTCCTTTCCTGATCGCTATTTGTGCCTCAGGGTTCAGTCCAGCCTGTTTTGCTTTGAAAGAATGGACAGACAAGCAGTAGTCACAGCCTGTTTGCTGACTCACCCACAACTTTAGCGCTTCCGCCTCCCGCAGCTCAAGTGAGCCTTCCCGAATGCTGGCTTCCATGTGCAAATAAGCTCTCAGAGCAGGCTCACTATTAGCAAACTGTAGATAAACATCCGCCAACTTGCTGTTCATTCGAACTGGGACCAGCGCATCCAGCGTTTCGGCTAAAAGATCTGCCTCTTTTCGAGTTGTTAATCGGGACACGGTATAATCACTGGATGTGGATTGGACTTTATTATGCCAGATACTCTTTACCACCCGATACAAGTGCTTTTATCGCGAATAGTCTCACTGTGGGTCAGACCTGACGTACTACCGGTCAGCCCCGGCAGCTTAATCAATTCTGGAAAACCCGTTTTATATATTCTGGAAATTGGTGGTATTGCAGACAGGACGGCTCTGCAAATTGCCTGCAAAAAGCACAAGCTTCCTCCGCCAGGAAACACGCTCAACTACGGTACCGCCTCTGCCAAGAGTTCTGTAGACGTATTGAAGAGGCGCCAGGGCGTCATATTTCGTAAACATCGCATGGTTCGCTCGCGTCGACTATCAAATTTTGTCCAGGCTGGTGTAGAAGCAGATTTTGGAGAGCTGCAGATCGTTCCCGTGTCTATCTATTGGGGACGGGCGCCAGACAAGGAATCATCATTTTGGCGATTATTGTTTACAGAGAATTGGCAATTTGGCAGCCGCACACGAAAACTTTTCACAACCCTGATACACGGACGCCACACCTTGGTCAGCTTCAGTGAGCCCCTGTCATTTGTCACACTTAAAAGCTCTGGCGAGCCCGCGGACATTCTGCAGAAAAAATTATCTCGTATTTTGCGAGTCCACTTCAGACAAAGACGTATTGCCAGCCTCGGCCCAGACCAATCACATCGGAGGATGTTGGTCGATCATGTCCTTTCAGACACTTCCGTCCGAGCGGCTGTACAAAACGCGACGGACAGCAAAGTATCCCTTGAACAGGCTCAAAAAAAAGCTGAAAAATACGCGTTTGAAATAGCAGCAGATGTATCTTATCCGACGGTTAGAATTTTACACCGCCTACTTACCCGACTGTGGACTGAGCTCTACGACGGCGTAGAACTATCAGGCGTAGAGCGATTAAAAGCGGTCGCCGATGGGAACGAGATTGTGTACATCCCTTGCCATCGTAGTCACATCGATTACCTCCTGCTGTCTTACATACTTTACGCGCAAGGCTTTTCTTTACCGCATATCGCCGCAGGTATAAATCTGAACCTACCCATAGTCGGTGGCTTACTTCGCCGAGGTGGTGCATTTTTTCTGAGACGTAGCTTTGCTGGCAACCCGCTATATGCCGCTGTATTCAACGCCTACATTGCAGAAATTCTACAACGAGGTCATACGCTGGAGTACTTCGTTGAAGGTGGTCGAAGTCGAACTGGCAGACTACTGCCAGCCAAAGGTGGCATGCTAGCTATGACTATTCATGCATTTCTACGCGACACACAAACCCCTGTAGTCTTCGTACCTATTTACTTAGGCTACGAGCGTCTCCTGGAGGGACGAGCATTCACCAGTGAACTGGCGGGTGGGAAAAAGCAGAAAGAAAGTATATTCGCGTTGATCAAATCACTTCGAACCCTGCGTGAAGACTATGGCCAGGTTTATGTAAACATTGGGCAACCCATCGCTTTAAATACAGTACTGGACGAAAAGCAGGCCGATTGGCGAGATCTGGAGGTTACCACGACACGACCTGATTGGCTAAAACCCATCGTGAACGATCTAGGTGAACAACTAATGCGCTCTATCAACGAAGCCGCAAGCGTCACCCCTATAAGTTTGTTGGCCACTACTCTATTAGCCACGCCCAGAGGTTGTATTAGCCGCACAGAACTTGAGCAACAAATTAATTTTTACCAGATTTTGCTTAAGTCAGCTTACGAAGGCACTTTGGTGGTGATACCCAATGTCGACGCCAGCGAACTGATCGATCACGGTTCACGACTGGGCTTTATTGAAACTCATGCTGACGCTATCGGGCCAATCGTTCAGTTAAAGCCTGGACAAGCGGCTCCACTTACGTATTTTCGCAACAATATCCTGCACTTGCTCACACTGCCTGCACTGGTGGCAGCCTCATTGGCTAACAACCGATTCCGCACGAACACAGAAATACATCGCTCGGTAACACTGACCTTCCCATTCTTACAAGCAGAGCTGTTCCTGGCTACTGACCTGGATTCCAGTGCCATTGACAAAACGCTAGAAGCATTACAAAAAGCTAACCTACTGACTCGTGAAGGCGATGGTTGGTCTCGTGCTTCTGCAGGCTCTTCTGAGGATGTAACACTAACTCGGCTGGCAGAAGTTGTCATGCCAGCTCTTGAGCGTCACTACCTGTGCGCCTGCATCCTGGTAACTTCAAGCACAGGTTTTGTAAATCAGCTAGAACTGACCGAGCAATGCTCGGCAAGCGCTGAGCGGCTATCCAGAACACATGGACGTCCAGTTAGCGATCTGTTTGACAAACATCTGCACAAAACTCTCATTAAAAACATGAATGAACACGGCTACATCACTTCTAGTGAAGATAGCATTAGCGCAACTCCAGCTCTTCTGGATATGGAAGTTGAAGCCCGTGCCTTGCTCGGTGTGCAAGTACGTCATGCCATCATCAATACAGCTATAGCTACACATCAGCGGACTCAGACAAGCAAGTAAATACACGCTGGCTCCCTAGTAACCATCCCACATCCATGCAGGTATGGTAAGTGCAGGTTATGTATGCACTAGATTCGAATAATGCAGCCATGATTTCATTACATTGAGCTGCTTGCCTGTACTCGTACAGATGAGGTAACTATGTACACAGCTCTAAGGTTATTACCTGCTTTCGCAGCCACTATCGCTCTTTGCAATCCAGCCTGGTCCGGCGATGCCAGATCAATCGCCCTCGGTGGTTCAGCCATCGCAAGCGGCCAAGGTGCACACGGTGCGCTTGAGAACCCAGCCTCCATGATGGAGATGAAAAGAGCAGGACAACGCATCCATTTTCGTTTCGGATTTTCGGCGGACATTCGTGACAATGGGGATCTAGTAGATACGCTAACCGATGATACTAACAATGATCTTCTTAGCGATATAGAGACACAGGTCGAAGAGCTAAGCACTCGACAAATACAGTGTGACCCAGTGTTTGGAAACGCTACTGATGTGTGTGTTGACAACACCCAGACACTATCCGATCTAGCCACAAAGCTCCTGAACGTTGTCAACAGTCTGGATGATGAATCCATTGATGCGCAGGCATCAGCAGACTTGGGTATGGCATTTACACACGCCAGTTACCCTATCGCTGTGAACCTGAGAATTATGGCAACTGGCTCTGGAACTCCAGACATTGTAGAGACCGATATAGAATACATTGAAGAACTTGCTAATCTGCTGGATGACGATTCACTAACCTTGGAAGAGATAAGCAATTCCACTTACTTAGAAGCTGATGCAATCGGTATTCCACTAGGTGTTCAGTTGCCTGAAGATGTCCTTGAGTCTGTAGGAGACGGAAGCTCGTTGGTTCGCACACAACTAGGAATTGGTTTTGCTAAAACATTAACTATAGGTGGTTTAGTCTTTGATGCCGGGATTACACCAAAGTTTTCAAAACTAGATGCCTACTCCCTAAACGCTAGCGTTGCCGACGAACTCGATGACACCACAGATCCTATTCAAGACCGATTTCAGGACAGTGAAGTCTCTGAAAGTTCGTTTACATTTGACGTAGGCGCATCCATGGCCTTGTCCAGTTTTCCACTTCGCATTGCCGCTGTTATTAGAAACGTCATTCCAGAATCTATTGAGACTCTGAACGGATTCGAGTTTGAAACAACCCCTCAGCTGATTGTTGGTGCTGTTTTCAAGAACAATCTAGTCAGCGTTACGGGTGACTTAGCCCTTAATAAAGCAAAGCAGGACAACTTTGAATCTCAGAAAATTTCCTTAGGCGTGGAGCTAGAGTTCACAAAACTCGCGCTTCGAGGAGGAATTAGCCACGATAGCGCAAGAAACGATGACGCCACGGCATTCACATTAGGCTTCGGTCTCGGACCATTACAGCTAGGTGCTCGGCTATCCGATTTCACATCAATGGAAGGTAGTCTGCAAATGTCCTACAGCTTCTGACGGTTACTGAATCACAACCCCTTCAAAGGCCTACGCATAATTGCCCTTGCTTGACGCTGCGAAGCAGCGTCAAGACCCACTATTTCAAGGTTGCGAGACCACTCACGGGCATGCACTGGAATATTACTCAGAACCCCAATTGCATTCTCGTAGGCTTGCAAACTCCAGCGAAAGCCATATCTGAATCCAGAATCTGCCAACGCCAGCAACGCCTGTTTGAGTTCTTTTGAATTTACGCAATTCACAACTAGCAGCCCTTCTGAAACCAGATGGCTTCTCAGCAGATCAGTCCACAATGAGCTGAGCTCACACGCTCGCAAGGGCTCACCCTCATCATGACCAAAAAGATCGTCAATGATAAAATCAAATGGTGGACCGTCATAGTTTGCAAGCCATTGAATGGCATCAGCATGCACCAGAGATACTCGTGGATCATTCACTCCAAACCAACAGGTCGCAATATCAAGATGCTGCGCATCTATCTCAACAGCGACTATTTCTGAAAAATCTGTTAACAGTTGAAGCTGTCTGATAACCGCCCCACCCCCGACGCCTAGCAGCAGAATACGTTGTGAGGAATCTACTGGCCTATAAAGGACTGGCAGACTTAAGCAATCCCAGACTCCCCCTGCAATGGGTTTGTTGGGATTCCACTGACTATGGAAAACCTTATTGCTGTAAAGACGAATGGACGCTCCAGATTGTCGCACGCTGTAATGCGTTCCGCCTTCTTCATGCTCCCAGAGTGTAGTCATTGGCAGGTCAACTTTGAATTCAACGTCATTCAGTACCTAATGAATACGGATCCGTCGCTCAGAATCGAGCTGCCGCATCTGTGATTTTTTCATTTCGATGGTGACTGGAATCTGATTTTCTAACGTAGCTGGAAAATCAGCCATTTGTGTGCCATCGCGGTTGGTACACCAATCCACACCAGACACCATAGACTCAGCTTGACCTATCTCTGTTGCGAAAAAGGAATCAAAGTGACTCCCGGGGCCATAGATATTATCAAGAACCCAGCGGGCACGTGGCAATAAGAGAGAATCAGCAAGACGGTTTTTCTGTCCCCAGCCAACCAGTAATTCGTTGCAGACAAAATCATCTTCATCTACTGGCTTGTTTACAAACGCCACATAAATATCAATATTGAAACTAAGTTTCATCATGATTTGAGTAAACAGCGTTGCGAAATCTTCTCGCTCCGTGCTGTAGGAGTAAAAACGGGCTGCTCCGTCATTAGCCATCTCCGTGCCGACAAAGCCCGGATTAAAGGACTTCTGTAATTCTGTTGCAACTTCACCTCTGTAGCGCACCTGTCCTAGATCAACCAAAGTTTGAGAGTAAAGCGGAAAATCGTTGTTAAGGCGTGGAGAGAGGAATAGGTCTTCATTAGCAACCAGCGCGGGCAACGGTCTCAAGGATGAGTTGAGCGTTGCAACACTTTCCTCAGGAAGGTAGTCAACAGCATGGGCCAATTCGTGGTAGAGAAGCCGGTACATGGGAATTTTGATATCTTCATAGGGCCGTTCTTGTCGATCTGTCAAGCTGTAATACCTGACGGCAGCACCACTTCCTAATCGCATGGTTTCAAAAAACCAAAACTGCAATTCGTCGCCGAAATCACTACGATAATCTTCTTCAATAGAAACGTTTGCCTTTTCAAGAACAGAAAGCCAAAGTCCTTCCGGATCCAACTGAATAGCACCGGTACCAATCCAGTAGTTAGAGGGGCGAACAGTACTCCCAATACTGATTGAGGTAACAGAACCAAACAGCGGAATCATCATTTCTGGAGCATCATTCAAAAGTGCCGCAAAGCGATCTCCCATCCAGGCATGCGTGACCAGTAAACGGTCAAGTATGTCATCACGCATAAACTGCGGTGTTGCCTGTGTAATAAACGGCAGAGAATCTAATGTACAAGCCAGCTTATAGTCCTCTATCAACGCGCATTCATTAAGCACAGCGGCATAGGGGCTGTCTGAACGGTAGGAATAAAGCTGGCTCTTTTCCCGAACATCGAGACGAGGAACCATTAGGGGGTCTATGGGTGGGGAATCTGATGAACCGCAAGAGGAGAGCAGCACAATAGCAACTAGCCATGTAAATCGTGACAGGTTAATCACTTGCAGTGCTCTCCTGGGATATCGTATCGAGTTGCTCAGCTCATCCGTTACTGAAGTTCGATTTCAACACGGCGGTTCATTGCTCGACCCTGCCCAGTCGTATTATCAGCAATAGGGCGTGATTCGCCGTAACCACGTGTTTTAAGCCATTGCGCTTCAACACCCTGATTCTGCAGATACATTTCAACACCAGTTGCACGACGTTCTGACAGGCTCATATTGTATTCTTCAGAACCGACCCAATCTGTGTGACCACTAATGTAAATACTGACATCGTTCTTTTTCAGAACAGCTGCGAGACTATCAAGATCTCTTGCAAATTGAGGGTTGATTTCAGTACGGTCAAAAGCGAATTTACCGTCTGGAGTAGTCATTGGATCTGGAAGGACCGGTAATGGCAGCGTCGCAGCTATCTCGACAACCTTGGGTGCCACAATGGGTTCGAGCTGTGATACTAAAACAGCAGGATCAGTCACAACTGCAGGTACATGAGACTTTCCAAATCGCTTGAGAATACTTACGTTCAGATAATTTGCATCAGTATCAATTGCCATAAATTCAGTTCGAACTGCAAAACCGTTGGTGAAACCATATTCAAGCCCGAGACCAAATACCGCATGGTTAGGGTGGTCCTGAAAATACTCAACACCTTCAGACGAATTTCGCATATGTCCGAGGCCTAGACGCCCATACAGTGACAAGCCTTCTCGGCGGAACAAGCCATTCACGTCCGAATCAAAAAATGCAAGACCACTCTGGTTGTTGTACAAATAACCTAGCGCGCTGAGTCCAAATACTTGATAGTCAATAGTGCCAACATTTGCACCTAAAAATGCAATTTTAGCCGTACCAAGATCTGCAACATACCCTTCGACACTCAAAAAGCGATTAAAATCATAACCCAGCGCGAGATGAGCACCCGTATCTGCATTGTCACTCACCGTTAATGAATCAGACGAAGATTCAGGTTCAATCTGAGTTATCCCTATACCTCCGTTAATGTAAATCCGCTTTTTGAAGTCTAGCCGTATCTCACCTTCAGCAAACACGGCACCAGCAACTAACATTGAAAGCACAGCAGCTGAGACAAAAGGAATACCAAGGCCTTTTGGCATCTGGATCAATCCTTTTCTCATGTGAAGGGCGGGGTTTTCAGTCCTATTCATGAGTCTACCTCAGGAAGTACTACGCGACTCCCGGCCCCAGAGCGGAGCACTGCTTTCCAACGTATCCATACAGCTATCATCAAAACCAGTGAACCCACAAAAGAGACTCGACCGATACCTGCACCATGAACACCTGTTTCCAATACTAGATTAGTGCAATTACATTCGACATAGTCATTAACCATATTATCGTTCAAATCACTAAACCGAATAACGTCAACGCTTACGTTTCCAGAGAATTGGGCACCGTTAGCATCCTCCATGACAT
Organism: Granulosicoccus sp.; assembly: GCA_047634635.1. GTDB lineage: Bacteria > Pseudomonadota > Gammaproteobacteria > Granulosicoccales > Granulosicoccaceae > Granulosicoccus. The sequence continues at coordinate 47,653 of JBLIIE010000002.1, forward strand.
ACAGGAAGGTATCGCCGTTATCGCCCACACCATAAAATCCGAAATTGGGTTGATAGTTGACCTGATTGTTAACTACGGTTATCGCTGCATTAGGCGATTCAGATACGCTAATTAATGTTAGACCACCTCCTGCACCATCAGTATCGTTTGCCAGCACATCATAAACAACAGAGCTACCCTGGTTGACCTCAAACGAATCACTCACAGCTACAGTCAATGCATCATCGTTTGGAGGGGTTCCATTGCCACTAACAAATGGAAAGTCAACCGTGTCTACATCTACACCTGCAATAGCCAAGAGGTGAGGGTTTGACCCTGGGGAACTAACCAAGCCAGGAGGAAGATCGGGATCGTTCGAATCAAGAATCACCAGAAAATTTCCATCTGGGATACCCGGCAGGACAAAATTACCTGTCATATCGCTGTCGATGGAATCTCCCAATTGGAAGTCTACTCCAGCGTCTAGGAGACCATTACCATTGATATCGGTGTAAAGGGAAATGGAGATATTACTAATACCAGCTTCGGTTGCATCTGGCATACCGTCGCGGTTTGTATCGTTGAAAACACTGCCTGACGCAACCGTTACAGCATCTTCGAGAAAAAATCCTGCCAAGCCACCGTATATATCAGCATCATCGCCAGCCACAATATTGTCATCGGAGGTGTTGTTAGGAAAGCTGCTGGGGTCGAGAAGGTCGTGTTGCTCTGCATCAACATCATCGGAGAATAACGACAGTCCGTAGTACCGCTGGCCAGGGATCAGGCCCAGATCATTCATACTTAAAAAAGCCACGCCAATGGATTCGCGCGAACGTTCCGTCTCCACAGGGAAGCCCTGTGGTTCATTGTAGTCATTCTGCAAAAACGAATAGGTGTGCTGTAAATCTGTCAGGTGATAGCAGATCGGTTCGTCGTAACAGAAGTGTTCACCGACAAAGACCAATGGTCCATAAGCTGCAGGCTGCCCCAAAACATCCAAGGCGAGAATGGCAGCCACCTTTATGGGATTGTTACTCGACTTTTCTGCAACAGCATGCCCTGCCAGTGCCATGTCAGAGGCTTGAAATGGGGCAAGCACACCGAAGTCGAAGAGGTAATCTAGTCTTTCGATGTTTTTCGCATCAGGCAGCTTGTTCGAGAATAGATCGACAGCCCCTCTATTAATTATCCGGCTTGCGAGTAATGCTGATAAATCACAGTTACCTGTCCCGGAAGCATCACTGGGATAATCTGCGGCGAAGCTTCGCGAAGTGATGGTCTCACCTATTCTCTCGACAAAAATACCACAAGGTCTGCCAGTGGTTACGCCTGCAATGTCGTCACGAATGACTTCAACACGATCAGCCGATAAGGCATAGGAATAAACGTATCCATCGGTTGTCGTGAACCCTTCAATGTACTGATTGGATCCCATACCCCAGCGGTACTCGATACCTTCCTTCGTGTACGTGAAAGGCGTAGCTGGAACTTCGCTCGTAACAATACTATTGACTTCAACAGCTGCATAGCCAGCACTTGATACGGCCAGCCCTAAGATGACGCGGCTCAATTTAGCAAGCGATAGACTAGGACTCGACCTTAAAAAATATGCTAGGACTGAATGTGACATGAATACTCCGTAAGAAGTCTTTCACCAACACGATCAGGCACTGTTTGATTAGTGCAATCCTAAAAGCTCTGTCGATGAATTGTCGATGTAAACTAATTTAAGCAACAAAACACAGCGTCATATTAATGACGCTACAGTCCTGTCACAGCACACTCTATAGTACCTGAGACTGATTCACATAAAGTAATCGTAAGTACCTAATTTGTGGTTGATATCTCGTTTGTATTGTCAAAAATGTGCACCTGAGCGTGTTGAATAAGAATAATAGTCTTGGCATCCACAATTTTACCACTACGAATCATTTCAACAGCTTCTACAAAATCTATTTCCAACACCTCAATATCTTCTCCTTCCTCCTCGAGCCCCCCCCCTGATCCTGTACGTTTTGCATTGTCGTAAGGTGCGGTAAAATAGTAGAGCTGTTCGGTTACAGAACCGGGAGATGCAAAAGCTTTGAACAATAACGTCGGATCACCAATAAGAAAACCTGTTTCCTGCTCGGTTTCCTCACGAATAGTTTCATAGGGATTATCAGCCTCAATGATCCCCGCTGGCACCTCCAGCAGAAACCCATCTCCATCAATGACCCATGCTGGAAACCGGAATTGTTTGGTCAAAACGATTGACCGCGTATCAAGACTATAGAGCAGTATCGCAGCGCCATGTCCTCGATGGTAAATTTCCCTGCTCTGCGTCTGCCACACACCATCCGAACGTAAATAGTCAAACTCAACGTCCTCTAGTTTCGCCCATCGATTTGACAACAATTCACGGTGATTTACTTTAATCCTGTCAGTTTTCGACAAATCTTCAGGATTTGTTGTTTTCTTTGCACTCATCGCATCGACCATTCTTGATTACACAAGCCTTATTGTGTCCTGTTACAAGCTGTTACAGGCTGATGCATGTGTGAAATATTTCTCGAAGTGTGAGCCCCAATAATGCAATTCAAGTTCGTAACATCAAGAAATAAAACAATGAAACCTATTAAAACAATCATCCTGGGCACTCTGATTATCGGAACTACCGCACTCGGCGCTTCAGTTTACGCAAACCGAGATAGCGACCGATTTCAGGACCGTATGCTCGAACGGGTCAGCAACCGACTGGAATTGAATGATACCCAAATTATGGCACTAAACGGATTCGCTGACGAACTGAAGGAAACTCGAGACCTTATGAGAGGCGACTACGACACTATGCGTACCAAAATGAGAAGCCTGGTCAGCTCGAGCACATTCGATCAGGGAAAGGCACTAAGTATGATTAACGACAGAGCCGCGGCGTTACAGAACAATGCTCCTGAACTTGTTGCGGCGGCTGCCGTATTCTTCGATGGCCTGGACTCATCCCAAAAGAAGAAGATCAATGAGCTTGCTGCAAAGATGCACAAGGGTCACCGAGACTAACCAGAGAAGCTAATGGTGAGAATTCATCCTGTGAGTTAAGCTAATTTAATGTATTCCGTACTGCTCATTGACGATGATGGAAAGCTGGCAGAAGTGCTAAGCGAATACTGTGCGAAATTCGGAATTCGCATAGAACCTGCGCTTCTGCCCAGCCGCGGCTTTGAGAAACTGGAAAAACAAAGCTTCGATGCCATCATTCTGGACGTAATGCTTCCAGAAATGGATGGATTTGAAGTCTGCAAAAAACTTCGGCAATCTACCGATATACCCATCATCATGCTAACTGCGCGTGGGGACGTGACAGACCGCATCGTCGGACTCGAACTTGGTGCAGACGACTACCTACCCAAGCCTTTCGACCCAAGAGAACTCGTGGCACGTCTACAGGTAAATATTAAACGGCATAAAAACAGCAGTACGGCACTCACTGATCCAGCGATCGAAAACTTATACTTCGAAGGGTTATCAATTCACACTCTGCAGCGCAAAGTCGATGTCAATGATTCCAGTGTAGATCTCACGACAATGGAATATTCCCTGTTATTACTGCTAGGTAGTTCACCAGGCAAGGCCTATACACGCGATCAGATACTGGCCAAATTAAAAGGCACCGAAGTCGAGCTATTCTCGCGCTCCGTCGACATTCTGGTTAGCAGGCTCAGAGCTAAATTAAAGCCGCTGCAAGTTATTCACACTATTCACGGCGCAGGCTACACGTTTGTTCTGCAACCAAAGTCAAAGACATCAGGATGAAGTATTTTTCTTCATCACTATCACTGCGCTTACTGAGCATTTTCATTGCCACAGCGGCACTGCTGTTTATGATTCTGGTTGCTGCATTTTCATCTGGTATGAATGGTCAATGGCGACGCTCAATACAACCACATCTCGTCCAATATGTTGAATACGTACAACAGGATTTAGGTAGCCCTCCAATACCCAACCGAGCTGACGCCTTGTCTGCGCGACTACTGGTTGATATTTATATCTATGAAAACAATCTGTTCATTTACTCGACAAATGGACAAACCCTGAAAGTAGACGATCTCACCTTTGTCTCTGTAACGCGACGAATATCCTCTTCAGATAGAAAAATGAATTCCAGGCTAAACCTAGATGCGTATATTTCAAATCACAGTAATGAACGCAAACGTATTTTACGTATTGATCAAAAAGGCTTCTCAGTTTACTACGACCTACAGAATCTCGGACCCAGACAAAGGCATTTATCAGGGTACTTCAACGAACTTCTTTTAGCATTGGTAGGCTTAGCGATTGTGCTTACAGGCAGCTACTTCGCCATAAGGCAACAGCTCCTCCCAATTCGCCAAATTCAAAAAAGCGTGAAACGCATGTCCAATGCTGAGCTGGAGCACAGGATTAATCGATCAGGCAGTAGCGACCTAGATGTGTTGTCACAGAGCATTGATAGTATGGCTGATCGATTGCAAGCTTTACTGGATGCTAAGCGCCAACTGCTGATGGCTTTAAGTCATGAATTAAGATCTCCGGTGACGCGTGCGCGCATTACTACAGAGCTGTTGGAAGAAACGAGGCACAAAGAAAGACTACTCGATGATCTTCAAAATATGGAAAGAATCATCAACGACATCATGGAATCGGAGCGGCTACAAAGCAGCCATGCAGTACTGAACAAACAATCTGTAAATTTATACTTTATCTTGTCAGACGAATTGAACCGGCTCTGCCCAGGTGTAACGCTGACGAGCTCAAAAAATATATCTGGATATCATATAGAAGCAGATGAGGCCAGACTCCGAATCGTATTCCGCAATCTTCTCCTAAACGCTATTCAACATGGCACATTGAACTCAGAAAAACCCAAAATTGAAGCCGCTCTGACCGATGAGTCAGAGTTTCTTGAAATAGTAATACGAGATCACGGGGTCGGCATTCTTCCAAATCAGTTGAAGTACGTAGCTGATCCTTTCTATCGGCCCGACCCTTCGCGTAGCAGAAACACCGGTGGATTTGGCATGGGTTTGACGCTAGCTAAACTGATTACTGAGGCTCACGCAGGCACAATGAAAATTGAAAGCTACCCAGATATTGAACCTGGAACTCGTATCACTATCTGTCTACCACGAGTAAGTAAGCAACCTTAATTTGCCAAATGCCTTTCACAGATCTAACCAAATCTCAAGCTTGGTTAGAGAGCACTTCTGGACGCCTTCGAGCCATAAGCGAAATAGCCTGAACCAGATAGATTACTGCCACTCTAAGCACCTTGGCCAGTTCGATATATATAAAATTCAGTAAAGCGAAAAAAACCAGACCACCGGCATTGACGGTTATGGCACCCAATAAAGTGAAGTCTAGTAATTTTCAACAATATGATTCTTTCTACGAGCTTGCCACTGGGGTACCAGTTCAACACTTAACACCGCAATCAGTATGAGTGCACAGCCTAAGAAACCTATGACGGAGATTTTTTCACTCAGGAAAATAAACGCAAACAAGGCAGCAAAAGGTGCTTCGACTGAAAGAAATATTGCAGCCTGGGGTGCACTTGTATAACGCTGTCCAATAACCTGAATGGTAAAGGCAAAACCACTGGCAAATATACCTGCGTAGAGAATCTGCGGCGCCGCTTCCAGAATGCCACTCCACTCAATTGGCTCAATCACCAGCGCCACGAGCAGTGCAAGAAGTGCGGTGATTGTAAACTGTATTTGAGATAGGGCCAAGGGCCTGCCAGATTCTCCTGCAAACCGGGCAATCAGCACAACTTGAAGCCCCCAGAACATGGCACTAAATATGGTCAGAATATCTCCTTTGACAAGCTGCCCAAGCGCCCCACCCGATAAGAAATAGATCCCCAAGAGCGAGAGAAGTGCAGCCACCCACGTCATTGGATGCGGATGACTACGATAAAGTAGCACCCCCAACACAGGTGTAAAAACCACATACAATCCCGTTAGAAAACCTGAATTGGTGACGCTGGTTGTCAATAGACCTACCTGCTGTGTCGCCATACCTGCAAACAGACACAAGCCGATAACAACAAACTTTAAGCAATTGCGGACCCCAAGTCCACAGCCTGCAGAAAGTTGCGAATCTTTGTCAGCGCTATTTGCCGCAAAGCGTTGTCTGCGTGACTCGAGCAACGTCAATGGCAGAATGACTAGGGATGCAACAGCGAATCGTAGGGCAATAAACAAATAGGGACCAATTGAATCCATCGCGCTGGACTGCGCAACAAACCCCATTCCCCAGATAGCACCCGCAAGCAGTAATAGAAGGTTTGCATGTGAGCGTTTCATCGAAGGATACCGGGACTGTCTATTTTTTAGCCATTGAAGACCTAACGACCCACAAGCTTAACGTAAAATCACACAGTTTCCATGGATGAAACGTAGAATGGATATCTACTTGCCCGCTCTTGTTTATTAATACATATGCCTCTCAGCCGACTATCCCCCCGCACTCAGCAAAAGGGATTAACAGCACGCAAAAATAAATCAGGCCGCTCTGGCAATTACGCCTGTGATACTAGGAGTCGTCACTTAGGTCTTTGGGAAGCCATTCGACTTACCCGTGAAGAACTGGGCAATTGGATGTCTTTGTCGACGTACATCGATAAATTATTTCGCGAGTCGATAGTTCCTCGAGAACAGCGGATTACAAACGCACTTGGCAGACTGACTGGCTCGCTGATCAATCACTTCGACAACCCGGAAAGAGATGATGCAGAACGCTCTCTGCTCGGCTTATGGATTATTCAGAACATCGACACATTGAACAATCATCCGTTCGCCACTGACGCTGAACGCCGTGATCTACTAACTCGGTTCAGTGGAATCCTAGACGATGATGACCCTATCGAAGGTCAATTGATCAGACTATTGCGACCCCACACGGCGGCAGTAGCCAACAAAGCCGAGGTAATAGATGATGACGAAGAACCCGAAGAACCGGTATTTGATTTTGGATGGCATAAAAAAACCTCCCCAGCAAATGGCAACAGCAAGAATAATTCCAAGGGCGCTGCTAAGCCTGCTTCGAATGCCAAACCGAATGATGACATCGAAAACGATGCTGATTCTATAGATCCAGCCCTGCTCGATGAAAAGATAAAGAAATCTCAGAAGAGCCTTTCCGTGGATCGCTTATTCCGCCAGCTGGCGAAAGTACTCCATCCTGATCGAGAACAGAATGAAACACTGAAAGCTGAGAAGCATTTACTAATGAGCCAATGCCTCGAAGCGCGTCAGAAAAAAGATATCGATGCGCTGCTGCAACTTTACTGCGAGCATGTTGGTGATCTTCCAGAAGACTTGACAGATACAAGCCATCAGGAATTGATTTCAGCTTTAGAATTGCAACTTAAACTGGTCCAACGGGAACTGCTTCAACAACGTTTTGGGGATGCCCTGCTGACACAAATTGTTGAGCGCTATACTGATTCAAACAATCAGCGAATGGAGGCGAAAGTGGCACTTCACGCGAAGGAACTTGATCAGGAAATCAGGCAGAACGAGGCCACGATCGAGCGCCTCGATACTCACGCTGGATTAAAAATGGCCTTGAACAAACGTCGCTCGATCGAATTGGATCGCATGACCATCGATGAAATTACCGGCAGCTAATGATTAGCCTGCAACTGAATTGATAGTCAAGCTAAGACTTGATTTTAAGGGCCTGGATTTCTTCCACGGCCATCCGGGCTATGTCATCTATGCCCTTGGCAACAGCCATGAAAAACACTCGACTGTCTGTATCAAAGCCAATGTGGCGAATACTAAAGGGAACCGCTTTCAGTAGTTTCCGTCCACTACCCGAGAGTAACAGAATCTGCCCTGTCATTTGAGCGCCTCCACCAGGCTCCCGCAATAACTTGTCGAAGGAGACCTCTACACGGGCCATCGGCTCATAGTCACGTGGCCATGGCTCTATTAGCACAGTTGCTTCAGTGTGCGCTCGAAGGCGATCTGAGAGCAGTCGTGTAATCGCCTCCTCAGGCTCCTCTGCCCATCGATTTCTATCGTCCTGATTGACAGTACCATCGTCCTTGAGACTCGCAATCTGGACATCAGAGGCATAGCCTGGCAGTTCCACCGGGCTCATTCCAAGCGATTTTATGCCCGACATTTTCGCCAGCTGAATAGTTCCGGCATCTACGTCGAAAGGCTCTAATAAATACAACTTCGGAGCTGGCCCACTACTGCATGCCGACATCATGAACAGACTGCACAACAACATGATCACAGTGCGTAATGGCACCCATTTACAACGAAACAATTTAGTCAGTGTCCGCATTCTCTATCGTCCTGTTAGCAAGGCACTGGGGTTCTCTTCCAGTAGTTCTGCGAAAGCTGCAATCGACTTCGCTGCGATACGAAGCTCTCTGGCAGCTGCCGATAATTCAATATATATTTCAGAATCTGGTGCCAGCCCTTCCAGCACATTGTTAGCGTTATTCGACGCAGTAGTGAGCGAACTCACCATAGCTGGAAGATTTTTCGTCGCATCGGCTATCGAGTTCATAGAGCTCGATATCTGTCCTGGCAAGCGCGCAATGTCTGGACTTGCCACCAACTGCCGAGTTTCCTGCAGTAATTCAGTGGCGGCAGTCACCAACGACTCCAGCGGTAGTTGAGACAGATTTTTTATGAGAGTTTCGACATCGGCGGTAACCGCTTCCACATTACTGGGAACAATGGGTAGCCCCGGATAGGGCTGACTGGAAAAATCTACCATCCCCTGCAACTCATCTGTATTACTGACGAGCTTAACGATTAACGAACCGGTTAGCAGATTGCCCGTTGCCAATTGAACACGCATTCCGTCAGCGACGAGCCAACTCACTCTTTCATACCATTCAGTCTGGGTGACCTCGTCAAGGCCCAGACGTCGTGGTTGAAATTGCAGCACCACCGTTGCGATGCTAGGCGACCCCGCCTTATCAGGCAGTTCAACCGATACGCTTGCCACTCTACCCACCGTCAAACCGTTATATTCAATCAGTGCACCATTGTGAAGCCCTTTCACCGAACCTTCAAACCGTGCCATCAAACGAAACTGTTGGTCGTCATCACCGTCGAATAGACTTTCACGAGCCGCTTTTCTTGAATCAAATAACTTGAATTTTGTGCCGTCTACCTTGATTGCATTTGTGGTGTTGATTGGAGACTCAGTCTCGAATGCAATTCCACCCGTAAACAAAGCCGCCACAGACTCGACTCGAACAGAAACACCGTCTGGCCCGATGGAGCCCTCCACGCCAGACACGCCATAAAACCGCGTGACAGGATAAACGTTCTGGTGGTATGGCGCTTCTACAAATATGTCAAACAGCACTTGGCTTGCATCCTCTGAAAGCCGGCGTCGTTCAACTCGGCCTACTTCAATTTGTCGTAAAAAAACCGGTGAACCCACGTAGATGTAGCCTGCTTCATCAGCGCTCAACGTTAACCTGAGACCTGGGGTGCCTCGCGTAGTGAGCGGACGCTCGGCAAGACCCACGTACTCTGACTGGCGCTCACCCGGAATATCATCCCAGTCGACTTCAATGTAAGAACCTGACAACAAGGTTCCAAGACCTGATATTTCTGTCGTGTTGATGCGCGCATTAACTATCCAAAAGCGCGTGTTATCGTCTAGGTACGGGGACACTTGTGGATCCAGTCGAACGCTGACCTCCACGGAGTTGAGATCCTCAGCCAATCTCACAGCCTCGACTCTACCCACATCAACATCATTGCGACGAACTCTGGTTTCGCCGGCAATGACCCCACCCGCCTTGCCAAATCGAATTTCGACCAAAGGGCCACGCTCTATATAGGCCTGCCACAAAACCCATCCTGCAAAGACTAGAGCTGCAACTGGCAATAACCACGCAAACGATACCCGAGAGGATAGATAGGACGCTCGTTCAACGCGGGATGTTGCAGGTACGTGATCAGAACTTGAGGGCATATTATTTGGCGTCCCAAAGCAGTCGAGGGTCGAGAGAGCTTGCCGCTAGCATCGTGAATACCACGGAGAGTGCGAAGGCGTTAATGCCCACCCCTGGAAGGATAGTAAGAATTGCGCCTAGTTGTATCAATGCAGCCAGAACAGCCACAACAAACACGTCAATCATGGACCATCGACCAATGACTTCGGTAAGACTATGTAATCGATGGCGGGTGTGTAAAGACATATTCCATCGAAAATGCAAGCTCAGCGCCAGCCCTGAAATAATCACAAATTTTGCCACTGGAATGCAGATGCTAGCAAAAAAAATAATAAATGCCACCACATAGCTACCGCTATCGGCTAACGAGATGATTCCGCTAAAGATTGTGTCTGATGTATCGCCACTAAATGATCTTGTCAGCATAATTGGAAATACGTTAGCTGGGATATACGCCAGTAATCCGACGATTAAAAACGCCCATGTTCTCTGCAAGCTATGCCGCCTTCGCGATCTAACCGTTGCACCACATCTACGACATGAAGCATTGTCGGATATCGGCTGAAGAATTCCACAAGCGATACATGCTTTCAAACCAGCTTGCAGAGCACTCACGGTTTTTTACTCAACTTGGCCCATACCGTGTCTTTACACAATGTTAGATTTATCAACACAGAGACACCAACTAATGCCAATAAAGACCAAAAAGCGAGTCCTGCTTCCAGGTTAGCGAGTGAGCTTACCTTTACCAACGATACAACTACACCCACCATAAATATATCCGCCATAGCCCAGGGTTCCAACTGGAGCGCCAAACGGAATGCAAATCGCATGGATCGGCGTACTTTTCGATGAAATCGAATTCGCCAAAGCACCCAGCCAAGTAAAACTAATCGAGCTAAGGGCAGAAACACGATAAGACCAAAGGTCAGTAAGCCCAGCCAACGCATTTGGCTCGCCCACAGCGATGCAACAGCATCAATAACTGACATCGTGCTTTCAATACCTGAACGCGACAACGAAAGAAACGGCAGAAATAGGCTAACCACAAGCAATACGATTCCAGCTAGCACTGCCGCAAGCGTTCGATCAATACTGAGAGGCTTGCGCGTTTGAATAACATGATTACATTGTTTGCAGCGAGCAAATTCACCTATTTCCAAGGGCTGGCGATCATGCAGCAGATCGCAGCCGGGGCATGCGATTAGCCTACCGATATCTTTAGATCTCTCTGATACCTCAACAACGGATGTCATCACTAAGAAGATTTGCCTTCGCGTTAGTCGGGCATTGTACTGGACGCGTGTGCTTAGTGATTGACAGTTTCAGAAGTCTGTAGTTTCCATTAGAGCAAATATCAGTGATTTTGATGTACTCTCCTGTGCAACATGCAAATTTACGAATATTTAAAACACACTGTTCAAAGCTCTATTCTGGCGCTGATCTTTCTATTTGGGGCGACGGCCGCCCAATCTGCCGAATTATTGATGGTCGAAGAGCCAGGCTGCGTTTATTGTGCTCGTTTCAATCGCGAAATAGGCCCTGCCTATCCAAAAACTGAGGAAGGCAAGTTGGCCCCGTTGCGCAGGCTTCAAATTGCAGATCCATGGCCAGAAGAATTGGAAGGAGTTAGAAAAGCGTCGGTTACGCCTACATTCATACTGGTCGACAATGGAATGGAGATTGATCGACTGGTGGGCTATCCAGGCGACGAACATTTCTGGTTTCTGCTGAGTCAGATGCTGGGAAATCTCTGAAAGTGCCTGCGCCAAAAATTTTTGACAGCTCAAGCAGTGAAGATGTAAGGGTTCTCGTTGAACAAGCTCGAAAAGCTAGTGAACTACTCAAAGCCCTGTCCCACGAATCTCGGCTCATGATTCTTTGTATGCTTTCCGATCGTGAAATGAGTGTATCGGAAATCGAAAAATCGATGAACCTACCCCAGGCAACAGTATCTCAGCAATTGGCGCGTCTGCGGTTGGACAATCTGGTTTCAACACGCAGAAATGGTCGATTGATTTACTACCGCATTGCAGACACAGGGGTTAGCAGCGTTGTCGAGTCGCTATATGAAGTCTTTTGCAAATCTCCTACAGACTAGAGGCTCTTTAGATAATGCTCAATAAAGGAGAGGCTGTCACTCGAATGCTCTTCGAGAGACAGCCGGTTGAGTTTGAGCCTAGCTATAGATAGTCGGCACACCCATCTTTTCATGAATAGCGTTGCACTGCTGCTCGCTCATGCCAATGCCTTTGCGAAGTGATTCAAGATAAACAGCTTCATCTCGTGAGTCCAGATTGATACCAAGTAATGACATCATATAAACCTGCATCTCGGAGCCACGAGGGATAGAACGGATGAATGCATCCGCATCAAGCGGTGTTTACATTTCGTTCATAACGAACTGTCACCCTTCATCACTCACTTCGTCACCGAGATTTGCAACAATTTTCTGCTGCTCTTCTGTATCTATTTCGCCGTCAGATTTAGCGGCATTAACCACCGCCTCTATTCATAAGACCACCAACACCTTTAGCGACTGCTATACCAACCGCGATGCGCCCAAGAGTTCCCACTAAGCTCATACAATTTCTCCTGTGAAGTTATATTTAGCGCATGATGACAAGCGAGTTACTATGCAGCATACCCAACTAACTTCCGGCACTAATTTGCACATTCAATGAAAATGTTGCCTTACAGCTTAACGAATAAACAGATCAGGCACGTGTGGCTGAATCGCCAAAGCTTATTCAGCACACCATGCGGAAAGAGAAATAGTAGCGATTTCGCGCACCGCATCGAATCATTGGGCATGGTGCAACTAGATTCAATCGGGGTTGTAAGTCGTGCGCATCATCATATTCTGTGGAGCCGTCAATCTGCCTATCGCTCCTCTGATTACGACAAGTTGCTCAAACAGAATAGAGCTGTTTTCGAACACTTCAGTCACGACGCTGTAATCCTGCCAATCTCGACGTATCCTTATTGGAAACGGCAGCACACAAGGCGTGCAGCTCAATACAAGAAGGCTGCCTGGGGTAAGGCTATGGCGGGCAAATACACTCAAGACCATATTCTCAACTACATAGGAGAGCACGGCCCGGTCTGCTCGAGAGACTTCACTAAAAGAGAGATTAATCCCTTAAAAAAATCCTCTCAGACATGGTCACGGCCCGCCCATAAACTGGTGCTCGATTACCTTTGGCTTAATGGAACACTAAGCGTTTCGCATCGAAACAAATTCACTAAGTTTTACGATCTAACTGAGCGAATTATCCCTGAGGCCTATCTAAATAGGGAAATTTCAGAAAACGAACAGATAAACTGGCTATGTGAAAATGCGTTGAATCGTCTTGGAGTTGCTAGTGCCATCGAAATTCAGCGTTTCTGGGAAGCCTGTGATTTATCAGAGGTACAAGCCTGGCTACTTAATCCGAGCACCAAAATAATACCGGTTACATACCGCGATGCCTGTGGCAACGTTGTGCAAGCATTTGCGCCTGCTTCTATCGAAGAATGGTTACCTCATCTGGGCAAACCCAGTACACGTCTGCGCATCGTCAATCCGTTTGACCCTGTTGCGCGTGATCGTGCAAGACTCTTACGCATATTCGACTTTGAATATCGGATAGAAATCTACACGCCCCCAGCAAAAAGAAAATTTGGTTACTACGTATTTCCCTTACTCGAGGGTGATCGATTTATCGGACGTATAGATGTCAGGGCAAATCGTGAAACCGATACACTTGAGACACGATGCTGGTGGTTAGAAGCTGATGTAAAACCAACCACAGCACGTATTGAGAAGTTAACAAAGGAGCTGGAAAGACTGAGTAAGCTAGCCGGCGTCAGCCAGACTGCCAAGCTTCCTAGGCTCTCGCTCTCGCAGAACTAAACGTATGGCCGCTAAAGCAGGTTGACTGGAACTTTCAAGTATCTATTTCCGTCATCATCGGCTTCCGGTAATTTGCCAGCGCGCATGTTGACTTGCAGCGCAGGAATAATTAACGAAGGCATGGATAGTGTTTTATCGCGCTCTTCACGCAGCTCTACAAATTCATCAACACTCTTGCCCACTCCGACATGAATGTTGTGCATCTTCTCTTCACCCACGGAAGTTTCCCATTTAATATCCCGACCATTGGGACCGTAGTCGTGGCATATAAACAAACGAGTATCGTCGGGCAGTGAAAGAACTCGCTGAATGGATTCGTATAATGTACGAGCATCGCCACCTGGAAAATCTGCTCGTGCAGTTCCACCATCAGGCATGAATAAGGTATCACCAACAAAAGCTGCGTTACCAACAACATGAGTCATACAGGCGGGTGTATGACCCGGAGTATGCATTACACGCACATCAAGATTCCCTATGCGATAGGCATCCTCGTCATGAAACAAGCGATCAAACTGACTGCCATCACGTTCAAATTCTGTTCCTTCATTGAAGACTTTTCCAAATACATTTTGAACTTCAACAATCTGCTCTCCTATTCCTACTAATCCTGCATTAAGTTCCTGCTGAATATACGGTGCTGCTGAAAGGTGATCTGCATGAACATGAGTCTCGATCAGCCATTCCAAGTGCAAAGAATTTTCCCGAATGTATTGGATAAGTTCATCAGCGGAATCATATGTCATTCGACCTGCAGCATAGTCAAAATCGAGTACCGAATCGATGACAGCACACGAGGACGATTGTGGGTCTTTTACGATATAACTGACCGTATTACTTCGTTTATCAAAAAACCCTTTGACGATTGGCTGCAAGCTTATCAAGTCAGTATCTGTATTCATGGAGGCCCAATTCGATCCCAATATTAAGAAAGTGCACGTCTCATTGAAGAAACACGCATGGTTAGTTACGTTAAGTCAGAGACACATGCCCACCCGTGCGCAGTGACTCATAAGCTGCTTCTGCTATGAGAAGCGCTTTTTGACCATCAATACCTGTTGGCGACGCCTGACACTTACCGTTCAAAACATCAACGAAGTGTTGCCATTCACGCATATAGGCTTCGCGATAGCGCTCTATGAAAAAGTGCATTGGAGGTTCAATTCTCACACCCTCAGCTCGTTCAAGAATCAATGTTGTTTTTGGAACATTATCCATACGCAATGATCCCAACGAACCATGCACCTCAACGCGCTGATCGTAACCAAAGCCTGCTCGGCGTGAGTTGGTAATCACCGCTATTTTACCACTCTCACATTGTAGAGTAAGACACGCTGTATCCACGTCATTTTCGTCCGCTATGTCTTTACTAGTTAATGCAGAAGCTGTCGCAACAACGCTAACAGGTTCCTCACCGAGCATGAATCTAGCCATGTCAATATCGTGAATAGTCATATCTCTGAACAAGCCGCCAGAGACCCGTATGTATTCCACGGGTGGTGGCTCCGGGTCTTTGGATATAATAGTCACCAATTCCACGTCACCAATGTCACCAGCCCTAACGCGCTCATGCAAAGAATCAATCGCCGGATCAAAACGTCGATTGAATCCTAGTAAGAATGGAGCTGTACAATCACGTGTTGTTTCTAAAACCGCGTTAACTCTATCTATGGATAGGTCAATAGGTTTTTCACAAAAAACTGCTTTGCCTGCAAGCAAACCGCGTTCAATTAAATCGCTATGTGTGGGTGTGGCAGAGCAGATGACAACGGCATCGACCGCATCATCAGAAAACACAATATCGGGCTCGACGACGCGGGCTCCCATCTTAATAGCAAGAGATTCAGCAGATTCAGCATGCGGATCGACCACATAGTGAACCACGGTATCGGGGTGTTCATGAATATTTTTTGCATGGACTTTGCCAATGCGTCCAGCACCAATAAGAGCAATTCGAAAAGGATTTTTTCCTGCCATAGTGTATTCGTATTCCGTACGGGTAGATTAAGACTTCGGTGCTAACCAATCGTGATCCGGGTGGTTTTTAAAGCGCCATTTTCGTAGAGGGCCTGCCATTACGTTGAGATAGTACAGATCATAACCGTGCGGCGCTGCGCAAGGATGATGCCCTTTGGGTACCAACACGACATCATGATCGCTAACAGCTATGGTTTCATCCAATGAACCATCTTCGGTAAATACTCGCTGTATCCCGAAACCCTGAACTGGATCCAGCCGATGATAGTAGGTTTCCTCAAGGTAAGTCATGTGAGGAAAGTCGTCTTCGTCATGCCGGTGTGGTGGATAGGACGACCAATGTCCAGCAGGTGTAAAAACCTCCGTGACCAGCAAGCTATCAGCTACATCCTTATCTTCCATGGCAATCGGATATATATAGCGCAAATTACTGCCTTGGCCTCGCTCCTCGAGCATGATGTCATTGATCCGGCATGCAGGGTGCTCACCACGTCCAGGCGCACTACAAACGGCAATGGTGCAATCAGTAACGGCCTGAGCGCTCCAGGATTCATCATTAGGTACATAAATAGCGTGCGGGGGTGTCCGCTCAAACACACTCATACGCTCTCCCACCACTCCAAATGCCTGACTCTTACAGGAGATATCAGCTCGTCCTTCAACCATGACCAGAATAACTTCTTTTTCACCCGTCACTTCAGAGACGGATTGGCCTTCATTCAATTTGAAAACACTGAAACCGACATAGGACCAATTCGCGTCAGTTGGCGAAATATCATGGATTTTCCCCGTCGTTGAAACTGGGCTGCGTTTAAGAAAGCTCATAGGAGATTCACTGGTTAGACCGTCTTAAAAGAATTTATAAAAACGGCCCTATGAAGGGCCGAGTGTATATTAAATGACTTCAATAATTTTTCAATTATGGCCCAAATTTAACCGTATCTTTGAATGCGTCTCTTTGGTAAACCCTAATGTAATCAGCTTCGAATTGAATTGGGAACAATGAGGCATCTGAAACGTCCGGTGTAGGCGCCCATCCGCTGCCAGCTACCAGATAGTTGACAATATTCATTGGCTGACGAGACACTTGAGGACCCACTAGGCGTTTAACTTCGCGGCCATTGATGTACCAGATAACCAATTGCGGCTCCCAGAGAACGCCAAATGTATGCCACTCGTCATTATCAGCGTACGTTCCACCACTCGGCTTCTCGTAGGACATGGTGGGCGCAGAGCGCGTGATACCGGTGTTCGGGTCGCCAAAGTGGTACGTCTGGAATGCATCTTCGTCACCAAAAGGGTTTTCACCCAAGTACTCAATGATGTCAATTTCCGGCGCATGATAGTTAACGCCGTTACCTGCATATCGATGGTATAGGTAGAAACTGGACAGCGCACCTGGAACGCCACTCACCTTAAAACGACCTTCAGTGTATCCGTAGATAAACTGGAAGCGATCATGAGTGGACAGTGCACCAGAGAGAAATTCGCAACGATCGAGTCCTGTGGGATCAATCTCATCACAAACAGGCGGCAAGTTAGCTCGCAAGTTGTCAGGAATGGGAATGGCATTGATAATCAAGGACTCACCCGTGAAGGTAAACGGCTCGTATCCCCAGTCTGGACGGTCCAGTGTATTAACAAAATACTGTTGTTCGCCATTGATAATCTCGGCATCACCCCAGGTCAACCGAGTCTGCCACCGATTCGGATCAATAGATGTGCCGTTAAATTCATCGGAGAACACCAGATCGAAATCGTTTAAGAAATAATCTACCGCTGACAGGTCTGTTTCACTAGTGAAGTGGTCATCGACGCCTTTGTATGGATCACTGTACTTAGGCACAGCTGCATTCGTCTCATCGAGGTAGGTAATACTCAGCGGGGCAGATGCTGCAGATTCCATTCCGTCGTCATCGACAGCCGTCACCTCATACTGATAGGTCCTTCCAGGCTCTGGAGAATTCTCACTGCATGTGTGTAGGCGATCCGAGAAACGCGTGTAGTTACAATCAATAAACGACGTTGTGTTCCAGAATTTATCGATTTCATCCTGTGAGCCAGACGCTGGATCAGTCTGATCACCTCGGACTGTGTAAATAACACCGTCACTACGATAAATATTGTACTGAACAACAGCAGTGTCATCTCTGGCAGCCGCCCAGCTAAATTCTGACCAATCGTTGGATACTAGATCAAGTCGCAGATTTTTGGGCTGTGTCGGAGGTCCACCCGCCACCACCGGCTCTGGATCAGTCTCCAGTAAAGATCCAAAGAAATCTTCAGCGTTAGGACCAGGAATAGGTTGAGCTAGCGGATCCAGGACAGGCACACTGGCTGGCGGCAAATCTGCGGTTGCAACACGAGGGGCATCCTCTAGGGTGATTCCCTGACTTCCGTCATTGGCATTTCCACCATCACCACCGGTAGTGCCGGAATCTGTACTGCCATCTCCAGCAGTGCCGTTTCCTGCGTTGCCTGTGCCTCCAGTCGTGCTCCCTCCGACATCTCCAGACGCGCCTGTAGAGGCACCTGGGTCGTCGTTTGTAGAGGTGGTAACACCCGGTTCGTCAGTTGACGGCGTTGAATCGGAGGAACAAGCGCCCAATGTCAACGTGAGCACAACCGGCAGCAACAAGCTGTAGTTACATTTCATGAATATTTTTTGCATAGTGACAATGGGCACAAACGCCCATCTTGGAAGTTAGGTTTGCAGTTGTACTAGGGCCAGCGTGCCAGAGTCAAGGGCATATGACCGTATGACCGAAACTTCATAAACGGAATTCGCTACTAATTGACAGATTCCTGTCAGAACCGACTATTTTCCCCATCGAAAATTGCGGGAATTGCCTGGCCAGAGAAGGGAGTCTGACATTGATTCTACCCTCTCAATGTCTGATGTTATGTCGGTTATACTGCGGATATGATCAATATGACCGCCCATATTTTCGTAATCTGATTGGCGTAATGTGAATTCTATCGGTGCGACCAGAGCCGGTGTAGGTACATACCCAAAAGCATTTTTTGGCATTTGAGTCACATCTGCCATAATCGTTATGCCACCGCCAGGCCAGACGTAGGCAGGAGCTCCGGCACACGAAACATAGGTCAGCGAATCACGAACAGATTTAGTCAAACTCACAGGATTTTCTGTCACACCTGCCCGCAACGAACCTCCTGCTCCGCCCATAAACAACACAGAACACAGAGATGGTTCGCAGTTTTCTGCAATTCGATCTACTGAGATCTTCAGAGCGCCTGGCATCACTGCTGCGATTGGTTGAAGGTTCTCGTTCAACTCGAAGTACGCCCACTGTTCGCCAGTGGTCGAAACCATGAGCAGTCGCATTCCGGGTTTCGCCTGTGCAACTTTAAAGTCATCCAGGATGCTCAAGGGATCCTGAATATCCGTCCCCCCCCAACCAGATCCGGGTTCAGCTACCTGAAAATAACGACCAGGAGTTGAACGACGCCCTTTGATGCGAATACCCGTCGGCCGCATTCCCAAAAGCTTACCGGCCTGATGTTCAGATAATACGCCCGTAATGTGATCATCCACTACCACTACTTCGTCAACATGCGGCGCCCATTGCGTCGCAAACATACCGATGGTGGCAGAGCCACATCCAACCCGCATTAAGTGCTCTCGTACTCCATTAACTATGGGCGCAACACCTGCCTGTACGACAACCTCAGCACCGCCATCAACAGTCATTTCTACGGCTTCGCAATTACACAGCTGAAGCAGAGAATTACAGGTGATGCGGCCCTCTTTTTTGGAGCCACCGGTCAAGTGTTTCACCCCCCCCAGAGAGAGCATCTGCGAGCCGTATTCACCCGTCATAACATGACCAATAGCTTCCCCCTCGACGCGCACAGTGGCCTGCTCTGGACCGAGATGCCGATCAGTATCAATTTTCACCTTGACGCCGCAATAGCTGAAGATGCCTTCAGTCACGATTGTCACCATATCAACATCATCGTATTTTTGACTAACTATAAACGGCGCAGGTTTGTAATCCGGGTATGTTGTACCCGCGCCAATCGCTGTAACGAACGTGCGATTACTTCCGAGCAAATCACCATCCCATGGTTGACTCGCAGCACTATGGCCAGCTGGCTCGTCGGAATCGATTGGTCTGTTTGTATTGGCAACTATGAAAGGCACAGCTTTGTCGCTCGGCTTATCCATGCGCTGCAATATCGTGAAAGGATCAACCCTTACTAGTTCGCCACCTTCATTAGCGTAGCGATCACATGCACCAGAGCGACCGTCTTTTATGTAACAGAGCACCGGACAGGCATCGCAGCGAATCTTACCGTTGGCTTCCTGTTCAACAACAAATCTAACCACGATTAGCAGCCTTCAGTGTTAGAGTGAATGGCCGCCAACACTTTATCTGGTGTCGCTGGCAGGTCGCGTATTTTTGCTCCGCAAGCGTGTGTTATCGCATTCAGGATGGCCGGAGCAGTGGGTATCAAAACGTGCTCACCCAGCCCTTTGGCACCATACGGACCGTGAGGGTCTTCAACCTCAACAATGATGGTCTCGATTGGCGGAACATCACCGATGGTCGGAATAAGGTAGTCATGAAGGTTTTCAGTTCGCCCAGGGATAAATTCCTCCATCAAAGCCAGCCCGATACCTTGCGCTATGCCTCCATGAATCTGGCCTTCAACAAGTTGAGGATTGATGGCGCGACCGACATCGTGTGCCGCTGTAAAATACTGCAATTTTACGGTACCTAACAGAGTGTCGACATCCAGAGACACCATTTGTGCAGCGTAGCCATACAATGCGTAGGGAATCCCTTGACCATTTTCATCTAACGGTTTCGTTGGGGGGTTATAGGATTCCTCCGCCTTGAACACATAGCCCTCTTCATCAGATGGTAGTGATGCGAGGTCCAGATTCGCCTCGTCTTTCAAACCCTGGTTGATGGTTATAACCGAACCTTCAATGTCTATTGACTGACATTCTTTGCAGTTGGTACGTCTAGCGATAATTTTTCTGAGCGCTAGAGCGGACAGCTTTGCAGCATTGCCGGATACAAATGTTTGCCTGGAAGCCGAGGTCTTACCGGCATCTGGTGTTATTGCCGTGTCAGCACCAACCAATGAAATATTGTCCACCGACACTCCAAAGGCCTCCGCAAAAATTTGAATGATTACTGTATTGGATCCTTGTCCGATATCAACCGCACCTTGATGAAGGCAAATATCACCACGCTTAGAAACACCCACTTTTATTGTCGAAGGATTAGCCAATGACGTGTTACCACAGCCATACCACCCACTGGCAATCCCAACGCCTCTGCGAACCGAGGAACCGGTTGCTTGTGCCTTCTGATTAAATTGAGAAGCCTCTAACAGTGCGGTTGCCCATGGCAGCTCCAGACTTTCAAGGCAAGCTTTTATACCCACTGCTTTGTCAAAGGTCTGACCCGTGACTGTCGGTTGATTATTATCCAGCGCGTTGAGCTTACGAAATGCTAGCCGATCCATCGCGAGCTTCTCCGCGAGCTCATCAAATACGCATTCCTGTGCAATGGCAGCCTGAGGTACACCAAAGCCTCTGAAGGCACCTGCCGGGGCGCTATGTGTGTAAACCCCCGTCGTGTGCGCTCGATAGTTAGGTGTCCAGTAAGGACCTGATGCATGAACAGGTACACGATTCGCAACGGTAGGCCCCCAAGAGGCATAAGCTCCGGTATTGAAGACGCCTTCAAATTTGAAGGCCGAAATGCGTCCTGTAGCGTCAACTGCAATGTCCACATCCATAATTGAGGGATGTCGCTTGGTTGTTGATTGCATTGATTCTTGCCGGGTGTAAGTAACACGCACCGGATGATCGAGTAGCCAGGCAGCCAGAGCAATAAAGGGCTGAAACGACAAATCCAGTTTAGAACCAAATCCGCCTCCAGTAGAAGTTGGTACGATACGCACGCGAGCAGGTTCAAGTGCCAGTATTTCCGACAAACTATCGCGATCCATATATGGCGCCTGAGTGCAGCCGTATACTTCCAGCGAATCGCCAACGCGATTAGCGTACCCAGCTTCGGGCTCTATATAGGCGTGTTCGATAAATCCTGTCGTGAAGCGTCCCTTAACACGCAGATGGGAATTGCCAAACGCAGTTTCTACATCACCGCACTGCACGAGCCCTTCGCATAGAACATTCTTATGCGCGTTTTCATGGACACGTAAATTATCATCGGCTAAAGCTTCTACCGGATTCAGCAAAGCTCTCTCTTCAGTCCAGGTAATCGGAAACGCATCTAAGTTCAGCTGTTCCATGGCATCTGCATCCCCAACCACAGCTGCTACAGCTTCGCCTTTAAATCGCGCAATACTTTCAGCAAACACTGGCTGATCGATAAAGGGAGGAATAACACCAAAACGGTTACTACCAGGAATATCATCCGCTGTGAATATGCTGTGGATCCCGGAATGTTCATCGATATACTTATTAAAATCACCAAAATGAAAACTTGCTCGATGATGAGGAGAGCGAATGAGCCGCAGCAAAAACGCATTGTCTGGAAATACATCATCACCAAATTGATCACTTCCGTCGACCTTACTCTGTCCATCCAGACGCTGGATAGACACACCAACACTCTGTTTACATTTACTTGATTCAGAACGACAACCGGTAGATGCCCCTTCGGATATCGCAACTCCTGTTGAATTGACAACCGCATCAATGATTTTTCGATACCCTGTGCAACGGCACAAAACACCACCCAAACTATCCTGCACCTGCTGTACCGAAGGGTGAGGCGTTTGTCGAAGTAAATACACGGCGGTAACCAGCATTCCAGGCGTACAGATTCCACATTGTGCAGCCCCATGAACTAGAAAAGAACGCATTAGCTGTTGCATGATGGGGTCTGAATCTTTTAGCCCAGCAAGTGTATCCACTTGTTTTCCTGAAACCTGACATATTGCAGTTAAACAGGAGCAAACAGGATCTCCATCAACCAATACAGTACACGCGCCACAATCCCCTGCATTGCAGCCAATTTTTACGTCCCGGGTGCCAAGCTGGTCCCTAAGCACAGCAGACAGTCTTTGACTTGGACCCCCTTCGACAGAAACTGGCTTGCCGTTTAACAACAAGCGAACAGGCCCGGGAATCGACGACAATACAGCGTGTGTATTTTTCGTCCCTACAAAAGTAGTCACGAGTCCTGCTCCTCTGATTCTGCCAAACATTTCGGTTGCTGGCACTGCGGCAATTGGCGCAAAGTTGATAGGGTTAAGCGCATAACAATTTGATGGGCCACCAACTTTCGGTATTGACCACTTCCACGCACATCATCAATAGGTGTCAGTTCATCGATCAATGATGGAGTAATCAAGGACATGATATCGGAATGAACGGAATGACCTATCAGCGTCTTCTCCAGCAGATCTAATCGACGCGCTACGGCCGAACAGGCACCCACGACAATTCTTACATCAGTTAAATGGCCATTTTTATCTGCTGCCAAGGTTACGCTTGCCATGGCTATTGAAATAACCAAATACTTACGCGAACCTAGTTTAAAAAAACCACTTCGCACATCTTCACTCAGTGTCGGTATGTGTATTGACACCAGTAACTCGGTTGCCGCCAAAGCCGTGGAGCGGGGACCGTTAATGAACTCAGCTAATGGTAATCGGCGCCTTCCATTTAGTGATGCCAGCTCAACAGAGGCGTTCAAAGCAAGTAACGGAGGTACACCATCAGCTGCGGGGGATGCGTTACAGAGGTTCCCGGCAATTGTGGCCGCATTTTGAATCTGTATAGACCCCACCTCTTTCGCAGCAGCCTTCAAACCATCAAAAGCTGCTGGAAGCTCGGCATTTATGATATCCGTCCATGTGGTCGTAGCTCCAATATGCCAGCCTTGATGATCTTGGGTAATGCCTCTTAATTCGCTTACGGATGTAATGTCCAGCACCTGATCGGGCACCGCTTTTTCTCCTAATGCAGGGAAATAATCTGTACCACCTGCAAGGATGGGAACGGATGAACCCGCCAACACCTCCAACACATCATTGAGGGACAAGTTCCTGGGATCCTTATGAGTCATGCTCATTGCATTCACTTATTCATGGCTGACTAAAGAGAATTTATTAGACTGACAGGTAAGCATCACGTATTTCCGGTTGCGCTTCTAATTCACTAAACGCCCCATCAAACTTCTTAATGCCACCCTCTAAAACAATGGCTCGATCAGAAACCAGTCGTGCAAAATGCAAGTTCTGCTCGGACAACAGAATCGGGAGCCCTTCAGCCTTTAGTCTCAGAATGGTTTGCGCCATCTGCTCAACAATGACAGGAGCAATACCTTCTGAGGGCTCGTCCAGTAATAGCAATCGCGGATTACCCATCAATGTTCGCGCAATTGAGAGCATTTGTTGCTCACCGCCCGATAACGCCTTGCCTCTATTGTTTTTTCGTTCTGACAAATTCGGAAACAACGCGAACAGAATATCAGTGGTCCACTCGGCGACACCATCACGTGGAGCCTGTTTACCCACTTCCAAGTTTTCGCTAATAGTGAGATCAGTAAATATCCGTCGTTCTTCGGGTACGTAGCCAACACCTAGTTTAGCCACCTTATGAGTTGGCAAACCCGTAATTTCAGAGCCGTCAAACGTAATCCGACCGCTTTGCGGTTTTACCAATTGCATGATTGACTTTACTGTCGTGGTCTTGCCAGCTCCGTTTCTTCCCAGTAGTGACACTACCTCACCCGGATTGATCGAAAAACTCAAATCACGAAGAATATGAGCCTTTCCATAAAAGCTGTTGATACCAGATATTTCAAGCATTGGCGGGCTCGTTGGCAAACACGCTGCCTCCTCCTAGATAAACTTCTTGCACCATGGGATTACTACGAATCTCTTTAACTGAACCGTTAGCGATGAGAACGCCACGATTCAACACCATAATGCGATGGGCATGAGCAAAAACAACATCCATATCGTGCTCAGTGAATAGGACGCTAATATTCCTTTCATGCAAAATGTCGGCGGTTAATTGCATAAGATTGATACGTTCCTTGGGCGCCATACCCGCAGTCGGCTCATCCATAAGCAGCAACGTAGGGTTGTGGCACAACGCAATCGCCAACTCCAGACGCTTCAGATCACCGTAGGCAAGAATGGCACAAGCCCGTTCAGCTTGTTCAGACATGCCCACCAAACTAAGTAACTCATAAGCTTCAGTGCGATATAGACGCGTGGCGTATGAGCGTATTGAATACAATTTCTTATGGTGCGATATCAACGCCATTTGCACATTTTCGATAACGGTCATTGACGAATATGTGCCAGTAATTTGAAAAGTACGCCCAACGCCTTTGCGCCATATTTGGCGCGGCTTCATGCCGGTGATTTTTTCACCATGTAGAAACACATCACCGCTACTCGATTTCAATTGTCCCATTAGCATATTGAAGCAAGTAGATTTCCCTGCCCCATTGGGGCCTATCAATGCCAGTAGCTCACCACGATGCACTTCAAAGTTCAAATCACTAACCGCTTGAATCCCACCAAATTTTTTATTCAAAGACTGCACGCGAAGCACAGCTTCTGTTTGTTGTTCTTTCATCAGTTTTTGCTCCCACCTGAAGTCTCGGATGGGGTGCGTGAAAACAACCGTTCAAACGCCTGTCTGATAGAACCGACAATGCCATAAGGCGCAACGATTACAACGAAAATGATAAGCAGCCCTAGCGCTAAGCGCCAATATTCGAATCGAGTTAAGTAATCTTTTACCAATTCCAGAGATGCTGCTCCGACTACACCACCAGATAATGTCTTTACACCGCCCAGAAATACTACGATAAGACCATCAAATGATTTGGCGATTTCAAGCTCATTAGGGAACACACTGCCTTTCGAAAAAACAAACAACGCACCTGATAGTCCAGCCATCGCACCAGCAAATGAAAATGCCATCCACTGGATACGCTTGGTATCAATACCCGTAGCTTCAGCTTGTCGAGTGGAGTCACGGGATGCGCGCAAGGCATAGCCAAACGGAGAGTGCGCAATATGCCTCAACAAAATTATGCCGCCGACACCCACAATAACGGTAAAAATAAAATAGGACGTTGCATCCGATAACCATGGAGAAGGCCAAATATCGACGAGACCATCATCTCCTCCAGTAAATTCATCCCACTGAAAAACCAGCGACCAGACCAATTGTGCCAAGGCCAGCGTCAGCATTGCAAAGTAGACACCCGTAAGCCGTAAACAAAGCCAACCAATGATCACTGCCAACATACCCGCACCAATGGGAGCCAATAAAAATGCAACCTCCATAGTTGCATCAGCATGCGTGACCAATAAGGCAGCCACATATGCACCACCACCAAAATAGGCTGCGTGACCAAACGACACAAGCCCACCCAGTCCGAGTAAAAAATGCAGACTGGCTGCGAATAAGCAGAAAATGACGATATCAGTTGTAAGAATGAGTAGAAAATGCGAACCCAACAAAGGCAGACACAATAGCGCAATCAGTAGTATCGCTATGACCCATCGGAAAGCAACGCTTGCAGGCTTGATGGGTTTTTCAGGCTCCCCCACTTGCCCATGCTCACCCGCTACTTCTTCACGGCCCAGCAAGCCATAAGGGCGGATGGTCAAGACCACGGCCATCACAACAAACATCAGTACCAAGGTGCTCTGTGGCAAATACGAAACGCCAAAAACATTCAACACAGAAATTAGCACCGCCGCAATATAGGCGCCCGGTAGCGACCCCATACCACCAATGACAACCACTACAAATATGGGTGCCAATATATTGAAATCCATTAATAGATCAGCACCACCCTTGGGTAACTGAATGGCTCCTCCTAATCCTGCTAAAGCGGCTCCAAGGAAGAAGACACCCGTGAACAACCAGGATTGATTAACTCCAAGAGCCGCGACCATTTCACGATCTTGTGTTGCCGCACGTACAAGAACGCCAATGCGGGTTCGGGTAAGCAGATACCACAATCCAAATAATACAAACGGTGTAATGGCAATCAATGCCAGATCATATTGGGGTACCGGTTCACCCATGATGCGGATAATACCCTTGAGGCCTGGTGCTCTGGGTCCCAACACATCTTGGGCACCCCAAATCATCAGGGCAAGATCTTGTATGACGAGTATGACTCCGAAAGTTGCGACTAATTGAAACAACTCAGGTGCTTTATAGACAGGCCTCAAAA
Source organism: Granulosicoccus sp. (assembly GCA_047634635.1). Classification (GTDB taxonomy): domain Bacteria; phylum Pseudomonadota; class Gammaproteobacteria; order Granulosicoccales; family Granulosicoccaceae; genus Granulosicoccus. The sequence goes on from JBLIIE010000002.1 coordinate 74,693, forward strand.
CAAGTACTTCAACGATTACGCCAATGATGCCAACAATAAGTCCAGACAACAGAACTGACGTCCAAAAACCGATAGCACCCGGCAGAACTTGCATTAATGAGTAGCCCACAAACGCTCCCAGCATATAGAAGGAGCCATGTGAAAAATTAACTATCCGGGTGACACCAAAAATCAGTGACAACCCGGAAGCGACCAGAAACAGAGTCGCAGCATTAGCAAGCCCTGTGAGCAATTGGGCGACAAACAATCCCATAGCGATGCAGAAACCCTGTTATATCGTTTAAGTAAAAATTATTTTGCCGACCGCATCTTTGCTACTTCTTCATCTGACGGTAAGTAGCTAGCACCATCTTTGTAGCTCCAGTCAACCATGATGCCTTTGCCATCACGAACGGTAGTCGTACCGACAAACGCACCCATCGTAGATTGGTGATCTTGCGCACGATAGATAATAGCGCCAACTGGTGTGTCAACCTCAAGCCCAACGAATGCTGTGCGTAAGGCTTCAGTATCTGTTGAGCCAGCCCGAGTCAGGGCAGCTTCAATGGATTGAGCGGTCATGTATCCTACCAGCGATCCAATTTTCGGAGACTCGCCATACATCGCAGTGTAAGCATCGACGAATACTTTGTTTGGCCCATCAACAAAGTCATACCAAGGGTACCCTGTGACAGTCCAACCTTCGGGCGCTTCGTCAGCCAATGGCTCCAGATATTCAGGTTCACCGGTCAGCAGTCCATAGACATTACGCCCTTCAAACAAACCGCGAGTTGTTCCTTCACGAACAAATTTTGCAAGGTCACTACCAAACGTGACGTTATAGATCGCATCTGGTTTGGCACGTTCCAGAGCCTGTACCTCGGCGCCTGCATCTATCTTGAAAACGCCCGGCCATTGCTCGGTCACAAACTCAACATCAGGTCGTAACGCGGTCAAGACCTTTTTGAACGCAGCAACAGCGTCTTTACCGTACGCGTAGTTCGGAGCAATAGTGGCGTATTTAACAGCATCGGTTTTTGCCGCCGCCTCGGCAAGCATTGCCGCTTGCATATATGTAGACGCTCGAAGACGGAAGGTATAGTCGTTTCCGTTTTCCCAGACCAGGCCATCGGCTAAAGGTTCGGCAGCTAGGTACAGCACTTTCTTTTCTGCAGCGAATGACGAAATCGCAAGACCCACATTACTTAAAATGGTGCCGGTAATCATGGCAACACCATCACGATTCACCAACTCTTCAGCAATTTTTATAGCCTCACCCGGCTTACCTTGATCATCACGGTAAATAAATTCGAGTGGCCGGCCCAGAACACCTCCAGCTGCATTGATTTCAGAAAGCTTAAGCTCTATTCCGTTTTTGTAAGGCCCTGCGAATGCAGCCATTCGTTTGTAATGGTTAATCTCACCGATTTTAATGGGATCGGCTGCAGAAGCTGAACCTACCGTACTCAGCAATCCTGCCAAAGTCATCGCGGTAATAGCAGCAAACGACGTAATTGAACTTATCTTCATCATCTTCAACTCTCCTCTAGGATTTTTACTAATTTTTTTTCAGCGTACTCGACCAGCAACAATGTTTGCGTGGTGTTCGATATTGCTAACGAAGCTGCTCGGCGTCAGTAATCATAGCGTTGATTCTTCGCCGATAAACGGCAGTTCCCTTGTCAATCGCTAGTTTTATCGGCTTACGGTTCTGCACCATTTGCTCCTGCTCATCAATGGCCTCCAGAATTTCCTTGTCCTCGCTAAACGCCACACGGAAAAGCTTATCCATCTGGGTGGAAGCTTCTTCATCCCCCACCGCGGCATTGCGCAGATGCATCCATCGGTCGATGGTGTAATGCTCGTTAACAGGTGTAAGAAAATGTAGCGCGAATATCCTGACACCCTCATCGCGACATTCTTCTGGTAAATTTTTATCGGCGTCTGCACTACCGAAATCGATAACTGCAGTACAAGGTAGGTGCAGATAGTAGTAGTGCCATCGATCTACATTGCCTTCAAAGCCGCCAAATTTCTGGAAGAACCCCACTGGTGGCGCATCACGTATCCAACGCCATGCCACTAACACCTCTCCTTCCGTATCTACGTGTACCGGAACATTTTCACTAGCAGAATTACCCAGGGTTGTGGGATGTACGAAGCTTACATGAGCCGGATCTACCAGATTCTCGGCAACATTGAGATAGTTGGATTTCAGGTGCAAGGCATCACCTTGATGCGCATGCCATTCCTCACTGTGAAACTGAGGCAAATCGAAAATATCTTCAATCACCGCCTCGGCCGCATCCCCCATCCAGATGAACACGATGCTGTGTTTTTCATGCACTGCATACTTTGTAACAAATGCCGAGGCTGGCACATTGTCTTGTCCAGGAACACGCACACACTGACCTTCGCAATTGAATGTCATACCGTGATACCCACATTGGATATCGTCACCCAGGCGCGTGCCCTTGGACAACGGCAACAATCTGTGCGGGCATTGATCCTCCAACCCAACAACACTACCGTCAGACATGCGGTACATGACAACGGCTTGTTCAAGTATGACGACACGCTTTAGGGAATCGTTAAATTCGGATGACCAGCCAGCGACATACCACGCATTGCGAACATAATTCATCTTAGACCATCCTCTCCAACAGCTTCATCGTGAGTAAGTCCGCCCACACGTGGCAATGGTCTGCCAGAATCAGTTACCGCAACAGCCACCATGATCTCATTAGCACGAGGCGCATCGTTGATTCGCACCTCCATTCCATCAAAATGCGAACGTACGTAGGCAGCTTCTTTGTGCCCTAGGGGCACATCCAGAACTTGTCCAAGAGAGCCCATTTTTTTACTTGAAGCAACAAGGGCTGCACCTTTTTCAACGGCCGCTCTTAATGGCTTCCCCAACCTCGGATGCAATATGGCTGCTGCATGTTCCAGCTCCCCATTTTCACCCACCATTGCAGCTTTACCATAGCTTTGTGCCTCAGAAGGCTTGATACCAAGCGCTTTGACACACTTCTCACCCAGCAATGCACCAAGCTCTTCACCGATAATCATCAAAGCCTCCAGATTTTCGGAGTACTCGTTAACGTAGGGGTTGTCGATAACTGCGACCGCTGCAGCTCTGCGGGTTGGAGGACTGATAGTTTTGCCCATTTCGCGATGAATCTCATCAACGAAAGTGACTATTTTCCTAATTTTAACCGTTGACATAATGGTAGCCTGTAGGGATTAAACGTTGGGAATTCGCAGAAAACACTAATCGAGTCAATCCTTGTACATGAAGGTAACAACCCTCAACATGGCCTTTTTCCATAATTTTTCTTGCACATCGCTCTCCTGAATCCAACGCCTGTTTTTTTTCCTTCGCGCATAGTATCGAGACATCTACAGTTACCAAGCGATCTCCTAAATCTGTATCCGAATCTAGTCGGCTTGCAGGTGTCCGCAGTATACGATTTGAATGCGGCAGATCGACTGCATTTGCGATAAGAGTAGCTGCAGTGTCAGCGGCAGCAGCCGTTGGTGCCAACACAGTGACTGCATCAGCAATACCCAAAGAATGACTTCTTCCTTTCCAGCCACTCGTAGCAACTCCTCCCACGCCATCCTCGGATTTAAGGGTAATTATGTCATCATGAACTGTTGATTCAGGACTTGTGCATACGCCAATTTTTAGTTCACTTTCATCGTTTAGATAAAATGCAATGTCTCCGCCGTTATTAACTTGTGCTCGGAAAAGGTCGCATCCTAGAATCATATTGGAAAGCACGTGATCGGCCACTGCGCCTGCAACAGCAATCATAGGTGTGAGGTTGAATTCCGTGTAAGGCTCTATTGCCTGTTTCATTCTATGGGCAACTGGCCCTATAAAATCTTGATTATTTTGTGGAGTGTATGTTTTTCGCAATATAGGCAGCTGTGCTGCTAGGATTTCCAGTATGTCTCCGAAAGCTATGACTGCTTGCTCAAACGCCCTCTGCACATCGTTAGAAGACCCTTTCGCATCCACCAGTAGATCAATGGGTCCATGCTGCAAATGCAGGCGAGTACTATTATCAAGCAACCATGCTTGTGGTCCCTGACCTCGATATGCGCTGTCGTTAGCGCAAGCCATCCTGGCCTTCTATCGAATCCGCTTGCAACCCACCAACCCTTGCATGTATGCGGGAACCCGTTGTCATCACAAGAGCCAGAAGCAGTTCATCCGATTTCGGGGCGTCGTTCAATCCGATTTCAATTGAATCAAAATGACTGCGGACATAGGAGGCTTGTATGTGGGTAACAGGAATGTCGAGACGCGTTCCCGGTGCACCAACCTTTTTTGTTGACGGCACAATCGCTTTGGCACCACCGAGTACTTCTCGCATCGCATAACCACCGGGCACATGCCATAGAGCCCCGTGCTCCAACTCGCCGGCACTACCAACAATGGCCCCTTTACCGTATCCCTCTACATTTTGAACACCACCTAAAACGTCTACCAAGCGATTCGCGAGGCGTAGTCCAAGTGGATTGAGTTCTGCCATAAAACTCTCGATTTCAGGCTCGTACCTACCTGCAAACGGATTCTGGATAACCGCTATCGCTACAGCACGACGCAACGGTGACACCGCTGGCTCGCCTCCTTCGTGAAATATTTCTTCCACGTTTACGCCAAGCTTGCGAATCACAACATCTGGCATGGTTAAGCAGTTCTCCATTGTGCTGGTTATGCTCGACAACTAAAGTGTTTTGCCAAGACTCAGAGTTACGCGTATTGTGGAAACATTGTTAGTGCACAAACAGTTATACCTATTTCATTCAGAAGGTCAAGTCTATTGATAGAGTCAGACACACTGCAGGGTAGATCTCAACAAGTACGCGAAGAGGATTCGGACAGTTATAAGCTTGACGAACAGATCGGATATTTATTACGTTTAGCCAACCAACGACATCTGGAAATTTTCTCAGAGCATATGCCCATGCTTACGCCAACTCAGTTCTCCGTGCTTGCCAGACTTCATGAGGTCGGCCAACTGTCACAAAATAAGTTAGGGCGCCAAGTTGGCATCGATGCGGCAACAACAAATGGTGTCGTGGAAAGACTGACCCGAAAAGGTTTAGTCAAGTCCAAAGCCGACACAACAGACAAGCGTAGACTTTGCATTTCGCTCACCGCAAAGGGCATTAGAACTACTAAAGACGCCATTCCACTAGCTCAAAACATTACACGCCAAACGGTGCGCCAATTGTCTAAGACAGATACGTCAAGGTTGGTGAACTTGCTGAAAAAGCTTCAAAAATCGTAACAGACGGTTAAACGATCCCCCCTATTCGGAAACTGGACACCATGACTGAAAAACAAGAAAAACTTGTTATCAAACATATTGGAAGAATTCTGTCAGGAAAACTGGAAGCACCACTTCTGGATGGCAACTGTGTTATCGCTATTGATGGGCGTATTAGTGAGATCGGCTATGAAAAAGACATGGATACCGATAGCGCCACTTGCATTATCGATGCAAACGACACTTGGATAGCACCCGGACTAATTGACTCCCACGTTCATCCCGTAATCGGCGACTACACACCCAGACAGCAGCAAATAGGCTGGATTGACTCATGCTTGCACGGTGGTGTTACCACTATGATATCGGCAGGTGAAGTACACCTACCCGGACGTCCGAAAGATATTATCGGACTAAAGGCCATGGCTATAGCATCGCAACGATGGTACGAAAATTTCCGCCCATCCGGCGTCAAAATGCACGCGGGTGCACCGATACTCGAAGTTGGCATGGAGGAACAAGATTTCAAAGACCTCGCTGATGCAGGTGTAAAACTATTGGGTGAAGTGGGACTCGGAACAGTGAAAGCTGGAGAAACTGCAGCCCAAATGGTGAAGTGGGCACGCAAGTACGGTATACAATCAACCATTCATACAGGCGGTCCTTCAATACCAGGATCAGGCCTCATTGATAAAGATATCGTCCTAGAAGCGGACGCCGATATTATTGGGCACATTAATGGTGGACACACAGCACTGCCCGACGACCAGATCATCTGCTTGTGCGAAGGATGTACTCGAGGTATCGAGATAGTTCACAACGGCAATGAACGAGCAGGCCTGTTGGCCATGCGTACCGCCTTTGAAATCGAGCAGTCCGAACGAGTGATTCTAGGTACGGACTCTCCAGCGGGTTCCGGTGTGCAACCGTTGGGAATATTGAGAATGATTGCGATGTTGTCTAGCCTTGGTAATGTACCCGCAGACATCGCATTTTGTTTTGCTACAGGTAATACGGCCCGAATGCGTGAACTGGATACAGGAATTCTGGAAGTTGGAATGTCAGCAGATTTCATCATTCTGGATCAGGCGCAGCATTCTCCTGGAAAGGACATGCTGGAGAGTATTGAACAAGGTAACCTTCCAGGAATAGGCATGACTATTATTGATGGCAAGGTTACGTCACATCGCAGCCGTAACACTCCACCAGCCGCCAGATTACCGTCAATTGTCAGCTAGACGCCTCTACCAGCATTACCTGTTTTCGAGTGCTGAAACAGACAAGCAGAAGCACGATAAATACGATCATTAAGCCCATGCCTTCGCGAGCAGTTTCCACGTTGTACCAGACTTCTTTGGTCCAGAATTGTGGAGTCATGGGCCAAAAGCACACAACACCAACCACGGACATCATAACGCTTGCCCAAAACAAGGCAATTACGGTTTTATGTCTGAAGGCGTTGAGCCAAAACAGTCCCATACCACACCATATTGCTGGTACCGCATAGACACCCATCCAAAGCAACCCGTCGGGGTCGTTGTACTGAACCGCTCCAAACAAGATCATTAGAACTAACAGTAATCCAAGTAGTGCTCGCATTAACGTATTCGCAAGAGTTGTTGTAAGTTGTATATTTTAAGGTTCAAGAATCCTGCCACGCTCTCCTATAGCGTAGTGTTTGACACGATACTTGCACCAATGGGTAAAGGCAGCCAACGGGTTGCCAGATTTAAAACAACACTTGGACGCGTATGCACGCTCAAATTGCCAACACACAGACAGGCGACCACACTGCCTGGCAGCAATTTTCTGTGGAGTTTCAATACCCAGTTACCTTTACCGAAGATCTATTCAACGTAAACAATTCCACTCTGCTGGATTCACTCACGCGATTGGAATCCAGCAAGCTACATCGAGCAGCCATATTTATCGATGAGGGAGTTCTCAATGCAATTCCCAATTTAGCTAACAACATCAAAGCGTATTTTCATAAATACAATTCGTCGATAATCCTAGCTGGACCACCCATCGTTATGCCAGCAGGCGAAGTTATAAAAACCAACCCTGCTCATATCAGTCAGATGCAAAATATTGTTGCGCAACAACGCATAGACCGACACTCATATGTTATTGGTATTGGTGGAGGTGCGTTACTTGACGCTGTAGGACTGGTAGCCGCGACTGCCCACAGAGGTATTCGACACATACGTATTCCCACGACAGTTCTAGCGCAAAACGATTCAGGTGTGGGCGTCAAGAACGGAGTGAATTTGTTTGAGCAGAAAAACTACTTTGGCACTTTCTCTCCACCCTTTGCTGTTATTAATGATTATTGTTTCATAGAATCCTTATTAGAGAGGGATAAAATAGCTGGTATGGCGGAGGCCGTAAAAGTAGCCTTGATTCGCGACATCGAATTCTTCCATTGGCTTGAAGAACACGCCCATGCATTAAGACAATTTGAAAAATCATCAATGCTGTACATGATTCGTCGCTGTGCTGAATTGCATATGCATCAAATTGCAAAAGGAGGCGACCCGTTCGAATCTGGTAGCGCACGACCACTGGACTTTGGCCATTGGTCAGCTCATAGGCTCGAGTCCCTAACCAATTACACACTCAGACATGGCGAGGCTGTTGCCATCGGTATAGCTCTGGATGCTCGCTATTCAGTATTAACCGATCACCTACCTGCCAAGAGCGATGAGCGGATCTGTCAATTGCTTAACACGTTGGGTTTTGGGCTATATCACGACCAACTCGGCAGTGTGTCTTCTTCCGGCAAGCTCAATATTGTGGAAGGTCTAAACGAATTCAAAGAACACCTTGGCGGTAAACTAACCATAACCCTGCTCGAAAGAATTGGAGTCGGGCTGGAGGTCAACGAGATGGATGAAAAAATTATTAACCAATCAGTAAAATGGCTTGCACAACACGAAGTAAACAACACACTCTTGACCATTCCAACACACATTAGTGGCGAAAACACACAGGAAAGCCAGCCGACAGCCACCACGCCAGGTGCACAGGTTGAACCGATATTCATGGTCACTGAAGGGGCGAAACACCTTAACCAACAGGCAACAATCGCACATCTTAACTGTTGGATCAAAGATCGGGTCAGCCAAAAGAACTTTGACTGGTTAAAAGGCAGACTTAGATTACTTGAAGAAAAATATTTGGACCGCGATCTTCACATCACACTGGGCCTTATACCCCGTAAACTGGGACAGACCGACCTTGGGTTAAAGAACGACGAAATCAAGGCAGCAGCACGAGATTGTGGTCGTAGCTGGGATCCAACTCACTGGAGAATCGATACCGCTGCTAGGTGCCTGGTGATCACAACATTGCAGCAGCAACATGCAGAAACTTTTCAATCAGTGTTTAAGGAGCTGTGCAAGAACGCTGAATTAAAAGAGTCGATTGCTTTTTATGAATGCACCTCTGTGCTCTGCCAACACGATGATCTAGACACAGTCGTAGGGGCAGGTCTGCGCACGCATATCAGCGCTATTTTTGAAGCGATTGCTCATCGAAACCCATACCCTAAATTGCATTTCACACAGAATCGATGGAATCACATGGTACTCAAAGCCCTGTTCATCGAAAGTGAACTCTGGTCTATTCAGGGAATTGATGAACGTGCAAACGAGGAGCTGGCAATCACACTTTGCGACTATGCTCATGAACGCTGGGCGGCTCATCGCCGCGTAACACCAGAACTATGGCGCTGCGTCGGACCCTATGCTCATGGCAGCATGCTGCAAGATGTGTATCGGGCGCTTAACGATTCCGAAGAGATTAGTCAACAAGCAGCTCTGCTTGCACTAATGGCATGTCCTGAGGCTGACCATACCGAACTAGCCAAAGTGCATCCTAATTGGGTAGAAGATATAAACAATGGCATTATCAACTGGCGTGATATTGGTCAACGCGCCAATCAGGTAATCCTGTAGTGCCAAGCTCTACAACAAAATTTGTGTAGCGTCACTATACTCGGAGTACTTTCAATGCAAGACAAGCCAATGATGTTCATTGATCCTCACGCGCATATGATTTCGCGCACAACCGAAGACTATCAGGCGATGGCCGCATCAGGCGTCGTTGCGGTCATTGAACCCGCTTTTTGGCTAGGTCAACCACGTACACATGTTGGCAGCTATATCGACTACTTGTCTGCCATTGTAGGCTTCGAGCGGTTTCGAGCTGGCCAATTCGGCATGCGCCATTACTGCACGATAGGATTGAATTCAAAAGAAGCCAACAACGAAGAATTGGCCGAAGCGGTAATGGAGATTCTGCCCCGCTTTGCATTAAAAGAAGGAGTCGTAGCCATCGGGGAAATTGGATATGACGAACAGACAGAGCTTGAGGACCGATATTTTCGAAGACAACTGGAACTGGCTAAAGAGTTGGAATTGCCGGTCATGATTCATACACCGCATCGGGATAAAAAACGTGGAACGTCACGCTCCATGGCGGTTTGTATAGAGCATGGTATTGACCCTTCGATGGTGGTGGTGGACCACAACAATGAAGAAACGGTTAAGGAAGTACTGGACAATGGTTTTTGGGCGGCGTTTTCAATATACCCATCTACTAAAATGGGTAATGAGCGAATGGTAGATATTCTTGCGGAGTACGGTGCGGGCAGAATTATCGTGGATTCAGCGTGTGACTGGGGAATTTCAGAACCACTTGGCGTGGCTAAAACCGCAAGCCTGGCGCTCAAACGTGGTATTCCCAAAGAAAACGTACGTTTGGCCTGTTACCAAAATGCACTGGATGCCTACAGCCAGAGCGGTCAGATGAAAGAAAGCGACTGGTTGGATCCAGCACCGATTGACCAAAGAACCGTCTATGAGGGAAACAGTATTTTACGTGGCGGACGAGAGCCACTTGTAGAGGAAATTTCCCCTTCTCGAACAACAGACAACTTGATTATCGAGTAAGCGGTTAGCTGGCTTGTTTTAATAAAGGCTGCGACCGCTCATCCACGAACACATGATCAAGCACGAGCTGCTTAAATTCTGTGGCATCAACCTCGCCTTTTGGTAACAGCGATGCATCACTGCTTATTACAAGCGGGCCGTGTTCTGGAGAATCGGTCGGTCTGCCGTGTGATCCTTTCACTAGTTTTGTATTCGTGTTCGAGATCACATCCAATAGGGTTCGAAAACCCATTTTTTTTCGAGCTATCCGTGATCCAATCGTGAGCATTGGTACGCTAATCTCCGGATCAATAAACAACTCAACAGGGTCGTAACCCGGTTTTCGATGAATGTCTACTGTGCGTGAGTAATCAGGGGCACAGGTATCATCCAGCCAGTAGTAGTAGCTGAACCATCTATCTGCGTTCGAGATAGCGACAAGTTCACCTGAGCGCTCATGATCCAGTCCCCACTCTGCTTTCTCAACTTCCCCGAGTACATGCTCGACACCCTCCAGAGATTCAAGGAGTTGTCGGACTTGCTTAAGCTTTGCAGGATTATTCACGTACACATGTGCGAGCTGATGATCAACCACGGCAAACGCATCTGACGCGCCAGCATCGAACTGTTCACGGCCTTGCTCGTTTCTGACTTTGAGTAAACCCGCCTGGCGGAAAGCTTTATTTATATGTACCGCATCACTTACGGGAGTTATACCGTACTCAGACACAATCATGACGTTTTGCCCTGATTGATCCGCCTTGTGTATCATCTCGCCACACAGGGCATCAACCGCCTGCAAATCCGACTGAATAACAGGGTGATTAAGGTCGGGGCCCAAACGTTGAAGGTTGTAATCCAAATGTGGGAGGTACGTTAACGTCAGCGTTGGGGTACGCGTTTCCATAATGTGGCAGGTTGCATCCGAGATCCATTGGCTTGACGTTATATCAGCCATAGGCCCCCAAAACTTGAACAATGGAAACTGACCCAGCTTCTTATCCAGCTCATCATGTAACTCGGCCGGATACGTGTAATGATCAGGAATTTTCCTACCGTCTGCGGGGTACATCGGCCGTGGGGTTGCACTCCAATCAGCAGTGGAATACATGTTGTACCACCAAAACATTTTGGCACAAGTAAATGAAGGATCACGGGCTTTAGCCGCCTCCCATATTTTCTCTCCATTGACCAAACGGTTTGATTGACGCCAAAGCCATACTTCAGCTAAGTCTCGAAAATACCAACCGTTACCAACAATACCATGCTCTTTTGGGGTCAAACCCGTCACCAGCGTGGACTGTGCGGTGCAAGTAACTGCGGGAGTAACAGCACGCATAGACCGCAATCCACCGCGCTTGACAAGCTTCGCCAAATGGGGCGTGTGCTTACCTACTAACGCAGGGCTAAGCCCTACAACAAGAATTACAAGAGTCTGTTTCATAAGATGAGCATGGAAACTGCACGTAAGCGAATAACCTTCGCTATGCACTTTTCGTACTCAACTATGACCGCGCACGCAGTAAAACAAGAGATCACCGACCCAGGCTGGACGATTCCGGTAGCACTGCAACTGGGTCGTGTGTCTAACCTTCCCACTGTTTGGACCAATACGCTTGCGGCAATTGTGCTTTCTGGACAAGCAGTGTCACTCGTAAACTTTATCGCCCTGATAATAGCAATGAGCCTGGCCTACACGGGCGGCATGTTCCTAAACGATGCCTTCGACCGAAATATAGATACACTGGAAAGACCCGAACGACCCATCCCATCCAAGCGGATTGCAGCGAAGGAAGTTTTCATTGCCGGGTTTGCCATGCTGTTAGTAACCGTGATGCTAGTTACCGCCGTGGGCGTTCAAACATCCAATGCCTTGCAGGCCTTCGTTAGCTCCACAGGTCTTTGTCTATCTGTTGTTATATACAACATCTGGCACAAGGGCAACCCAATTAGCCCCCTGTTAATGGGGCTGTGCAGATTGCTGGTATATATTTGCTGTGCAATGGCCTTGACTACAGAGCTTAATCAATGGGTACTTGTGGGGGCATTCATAACAATGGCCTACCTCATCGGACTCACCTATACAGCAAAGCAAGAGCAATTCGGCCAAGTATCCACGTTGTGGCCATTGGCATTCCTAGCCGTCCCCGTTGTGTTCGGTAGCACCTACCACAACACCGGATCTGTGTTCGTATTGGCAGGTGTGTTCACACTCAGCATCTGGATTCTATACTGTTTGAGACTTATTCTGCGGCGTCAGCATGGAGACATTCCCAGCGCTGTTGTCCGGCTTATAGCGGGTATTTCTTTGGTCGATGGATTACTTATCAGCATTTATTTAACCTCTGTGGAAGATACATTCGCTTATGTATTGCTCTTAATGTTGCTGTGCTATCTGGCCTTTGGAATTACCCTACTATTGCAACGCTATGTTTCTGGCACATGAATATTCAGTATTTTGATTGCCCGTGCTGAAGCTCCAAATCCGTTATCAATATCGACGACTGCGAGTCCAGGCGAGCAGCCACGTAACGCTGAGTTCAACGCCGCATGCCCACCAACACCAACGCCATATCCAACTGACGTGGGCACGGTTATTACAGGGGCTTTAACAAGTCCTGACAGGACGCTAAACAATACGCCTTCCATTCCAGCAATGGCTATCAAAATCGTATAGTCATTTAATTCATCAGCTCGATCAGTGAGTCGCCAAAAACTGGCAACACCGACATCAACGAAGCGCTCGCTTGCTTGTCCAAAGTAAAGCAGGGTTTGTTCTAACGCAGCAGAGCCGAGAAAAGCGCTACCTCTCTGATAGTCAGCAATTTCAGCCAGCACGCGACCTTCGTCTTCTATTAACTTACATAAAGACACCTAAATCAAAAGCCAACTGCAATGCCGGTCTTTCAGATGCTGGGAAGCTTCGACTCTTACTCCTACAGCTGTGATTCCACAACGTAGGTCACCAGCCCCAAGTTCACACTCAAGAAATTTTTCAACCTTGTGAACAAACAGTAAATCATCCGGCTTTATTGTAATACCCGCTTCCACTCGGCTGGATAAACACAGTTAAGCCAGTAACTGTGTTTATCCGTTAATGCCAAACGATTAGCTATAGCGCGAACCAAGGACTTGTCGATACCAGCATCTATTAAGAGATGAACCACATTTTTCTCTTTTGCTGCCGGAAGCCTGGGACGATAGTCACCCAGATCATCTAAGTTGGCCCCAGAGGCTACTAATCCAAACCATACTTCA
>JBLIIE010000003.1:0-84274 GCA_047634635.1 Granulosicoccus sp.
TTCTTGACAATTTTTCTCGCCACGATGGGCACAATTTCATCGTCAAAAGCGCCTCTTGCCTGAGCTTCAGCAGTACGCATCTGCGATATAAATGCGTATTCATCTTGTGATTCTCGACTAATGGAATAACGACTGATCACCGTCTCTGCAGTCATCAGCATCGGCATGTAAGCGTTTTCTGACTTAGCAGTGACGTTAGCGTCCTTCTCATCAGCAGCCCACTGCATGTAATTGCTCTGAACTGCTGAAATATTGTCCTGACCACCTGCAACTACTATGTTCTGGCCATCTACCATGATCTGCTTGGCGGCTGTAGCGATAGCCATTAAACCTGAGGAGCACTGGCGATCAATGGTCTGTGCCGCGACACTATGTGGCAGACCAGCTGCAATACTCGACATGCGAGCGACATTCATACCCCCTGTACCACCTGTTAGCACTGAGCCGAGCACCAGATCATCAATTTCAGCCGGATCAACACCTGAACGTTGTACTGCATGGAAAATTGCATGACCCGCCATAGTGGGAGACTTGATATTGTTCAATGCCCCCCTGAAGGCCATGCCGATGGGAGTACGCGCGGTAGATACGATAACTGCGTCTTTCATTAGGTGACTCTGGCTAAAATACAAAGAACATTATTGTACCCACCTTCAACGCGACTATTAGATCCAATCCAGGAGCCTCCCTAGCCTAGGTGGAGGCTAACGAGTCGATATCTAGACCTTAGGCAAAAGAACAGGCCCTTTACGCATGAAGCCAAGACTGACAGCCGTATTTTTTTGATAGTTGCTCTCAACATCAGAGACGACGAATATTTCGCCCACTGGAGTATCAACCTGATACTCCATATGACTACCCGCATAGGTGGACTTCAGCACAGTACCTGGAACCGTATTGGGCTCGGAAGCATCATAGAGTTGAATACGGCTAGGTCGGACAGCCAACTTCGCAGCACCCTCATTATTTCCATTGGCAGGAAGAGAGATCGTCATCGTATCAATGCGTACTTCCGCGATACCTTCATTGACATTTTCCACAGTGGCTTCGAATAAATTTGCCTCACCAATAAAATCAGCAACAAATTCATTCACCGGTTGATCGTACAACTCTCTTGGTGTTCCAATTTGCGCAATCACGGCGTTGTTCATAACGATGATTCGATCGGACACTGCGAGTGCCTCTTCCTGATCGTGAGTGACATAGACAACAGTTAGACCCAACTTTGTCTGTATTTCTCGAATGTCTTCCCGTACCTGCCGCCTAAGCTTTGCGTCAAGATTGGACAATGGTTCATCAAAAAGTAGAACCTGTGGCTCTAGCACCAATGCACGAGCAACGGCGACGCGTTGTTGCTGTCCACCCGACAACTCACTGGGTAAACGCGATCCATAACCGGACAAACCCACCAATTCTAGACCGGCTTGCGCCCTGTCGCGAACTTCTGATTTCTTGCGCTTGGAAATTTTCAACCCGTAAGACACATTCTCCATGACTGACATATGAGGAAAAAGCGCGTAGGACTGAAAAACCATGGAGACATCACGGTCGGTTGCAGGTAATTGTGTGACGTCAGTGTCACCAATCATGATTCGCCCTTGTGTTGCCATTTCCAACCCAGCAATCATACGAAGAGTTGTCGTCTTGCCACAGCCAGAAGGCCCCAACAAGGTTACCAATTCGCCAGCTTCCACATGCAGCGACACGTTGTCTACAGCCGTAACGTCGGTCCCGTAGACCTTACTCACTTGCTGAAATTCTACCGATGCCGCTTTGCTGGCTATGGTTGTTTCGTTCATGACGTTTCCACAACTACGATTAGGTTTCAGACGGTGCTAGCCGACGCTTGGTTTTGTTACGACCAACAATCAATTGCATTACACCAACAACTGTCAACATGACCACTATCAGCACTGATGAGTACGCTATCGCAATGCCGTAATCATTATTTTCAACCCGGCCGATAATGTAACTGGTCGCCATGTTGTACTCAGCACTAACGAGGAATATTACGGCGCTGATGGCAGTCATTGCACGAACAAAACTGAACACCAAAGCGGCAAGAATAGCAGGCCGCATAAGAGGCAATATTATTCGAGTGAAGGTCCGCCAGGTATTTGCACCAAGTGTCAACGATGCCTCATCCAGGCTCTTGTCGATCTGTGACATGGAAGCAATGCCAGCGCGAACGCCCACAGGCATGTTGCGGAAAATAAAGCTAATAACAAGAATTGCCCCAGTACCTGTTAATTCAATGGGCGGCACGTTGAACGCAAGAATGTAGCTAACACCGATGACCGTCCCAGGGATGGCGAAACTCAACATCGTGCCAAATTCAAAGGCAGACTTGCCGGTGAAGTTCTGCCTAACCAACAACCAGGCCGTCAGCAATCCGAGAATAGCGGTAAGCGGTGCTGCGGTTGCAGCAATTTTCAGCGTAGTCCAGAACGAATCCCATGCAGCACCCTTGAAATGGATACCAAAATCGTTAAAGCCTATTCCAAATGCGGTAATGTAGTGTTTAAACGTCAAAGAGTGATTCAGGCCCCAAGTCTCAACAAAACCGCCGTATAAAATCATTCCATAAACAGTTACCGTGAAAACACTCCAAACGGCTGTAATGAAATAACAAGGTAGCTTGACTCTGGTGGGCAGAAGAACATGCATTCCACCATCGCCTTTGCCGGTTTGCGTCGTATACGATTTTTTGCCTAGCCATCTTCGCTGTGCGTAGAACGCTGACAAAGTAAATATGAGCAATACAATGGCAAGCACTGCAGCCTTACCTTGATCGTTTTGAGCACCCACGATGGCAAAAAATATTTCAGTAGACAACACATCGTAGTTACCACCTAGTACCAACGGATTTCCGAAATCTGCCATGCTTTCAATAAAGCCAAGAAGAAACGCATTGGCCAATCCAGGGCGCATGAGAGGTAAGGACACCGTTATAAACGTTTGCCATTTACTGGCGCGAAGTGTTTGTGCCGCCTCCTCCATAGAGGGGCTGACACCCTCCACCACGCCGATAAGCACTAAAAATGCTATGGGTGTGAACGAGAGCATCTGAGCGATGTAAATACCCGGCAATCCATAGACCCATCGGGTAGGTTGGACACCAATCATTTCAGAAACAAGTTGGGTAACCGTGCCGGATAGCCCAAACAATAAAATGATAGCAAGACCAATTACAAACGGTGGAGTAATGATGGGCAACACTGTCAGGGCTCTTAGCACCTTGCTGTACTTGAAGCCAGAGCGGGTTGCTACCAGAGCAAATGCCAATCCTAAAACTGTTGTTGAGAAACCAACCAATACTGCGAGGAATAGTGAGTTCCAGGCCACCCCACAGCGAGTTCCACCTAATACGCAGCCAAGGCCCCAAATTTTATTTTCAAAAAATTTGGAGGTGAAAATCCCTAAGGAATACACACCATCGTTGTCTCGCAATGCACTAGAGAGCATCTGGACAATGGGGAAAAATATGAAGACGGTGACCATGGCAATAATCAGCCCAATGGCACCAACAACGAATACATCGCCGTTTACCGCTCCGCGGCCGGCAATACCCGTTGTGAGAAAAAACAGAAAGGCGGCAGTAACGAACAAAGCGCCTGCACCCATTCCAAATTGACGATCTTCGAGGGTGCCAAATAAATAACTCAACCCTTCATAGTTCCAGCCACGAAGACCAATGCTATAACCCTGAATCGCTACCCACAATAGGCCGAGAAAACCAGCAAGCAACAACACATTTGCCCTGTAGCGGGCGCTCGCGACAGGTTTAGTTTCTGTATCACGCAAGACAACCAGAGGCAACAGTAAGAACAGTACTAAAGGGGAGAGCCAAAGCTTCTCCCCCTGAAATATCAAAAACAATGCAGGAGCGTAATCTGGATCGAAAGGATATCCGTCAAATAACCACTCGAAACCAAAAAATCCGTCTTCCTGAACATACCAAGGCAGTATGCAAAAGCCGACAATGCCAAGAGCTAACCACAGGAAATTACTCTTGTTCACATCACACCCTATCTATGATCTAAGCTTGCTAACTGTCGAGAGTCAACTTATTGAGGTAGTACAGAGACCTCGTCATCCCATTTTTTCAACAGACGCTTACGTTCGGCCGACGACCCATACTTTTTGAAATCATAGTCAATCAGTTTGATTGAGGACAGATCTGGTGCCAACGGAGAACTTGTTGCGCTTTTGTTAGACATTACCTGGAACGCTTTGACTTCTAAGGCACGGGTTTGTACTTCTGCTGTAAGAGCCCAATCGTAGAATTTCTTGGCGTTGTCAAGGTTGCGAGCACCTTTAATCAGCGTCATTCCACCGATTTCGTAGCCAGTGCCTTCGCAAGGAGCAACGACCTTAATTGGGAAACCGGAAACAGCCTGCTTAACTGCATCGTGCATGAAAACTATGCCAATCGTGTTCTCACCACGAGCAGCAGCCTTGATAGGTGCAGAACCTGATTTCGTATACTGATTGACGTTCTTGTGCAGGCCTTTCATGAATTCGAAACCTTCGTCTTCACCAAATAGCTGAATAATAGTTGCAAGCGTTGTATAAGCCGTACCGGATGAATTAGGATTGGCCATTTGCACATGCCCTTTGTACTCAGGCTTAAGCAAATCTGCCCAGCAAGCAGGCACAGGTAAATTATTCGCCTTCAATACTTCTTCGTTGTAGCCATAACCCAAGGCACCAGAATAAATTCCAATGGTTTGATTACCGGCAGATTCAGATTGTTTGATGGCCCAGTCATTCTGCTCACCGCGCATTGGAGACACATAAGCTTCGCTCAGTCCTTCTTCAGCAGCTTGTAGGTGCGGATCACCGGTACCACCCCACCAGATATCACCTTTGGGGTTACTTGATTCAGCTTTGATTTGGGCATAAGTCTCACCAGAGCTCTTGCGAGTAAGGTTGACCTTTATGCCGGTGGCTTCTTCAAAGCCAGTGGCCATCAATTGGCACCAGTCTTCCTGAGCACTGCAATAATAAGTCAGCTTTTCAGCTGCGTGTAACGGGGTAACAACACTACCGGCCAGTAGGACTGGGGCTAACAACAGTAGACGGGACCTTCTCATGTTTCACACTCCAAATTCGATGGTTGGTTGAATATTCTTATTTTTATGTCGCTGAGATTGCACGCATTTCTCGAACAAATCAAGGCTAGCAAGAAATTTCATCAGCAGTCATTTAATCGACTCACCTTAAATGTATACCTTTGTACTGCGACAAATAACGTCTTAGAGGCTAATCAGCAAGAGAATTGGCCCTGAATCGGCAAGGTATTAGGCGTTGTCTTAACACGGCCAGAAGTAACAGTCATGCAAATCACATTTTATAAACTCACACTATTCACACTTCTCTTATTTGCGGTCGCAGCGTGCGGCTCAGGGCAGTCAGCTAACACCACCTCTACTTTATTGGAGGACGAGGTAGTCGAGGTTGTAACAAAATATGACGGCGCATATCAGACATTCTGCGGTACTTCCGTATTTGCACCTATATCCAACACTGCCGTCACCGTTACCACTATTGACGGAGCCAAAGGACTAATCAATATTTACAACTATCTGGACAAAGGGTGCACCTTACCTGCGTATCCCAGCCAAACAATCATGGGTGTGTCAATTGCATACCCCGGTAAGACTATTGAGACAGATCGTGGAATTGCCGACTTCGTTGATATCACTGTCGAGTCTGTTATTCTGGATGGCCAATCGCCATCACTAATTCAACAACAGCAATTAGCAAGTTCAAGTATTCTGGGGACTCGCTACGATATCATTCTACTTCAGGATAGCGCCTTGTATACCGGAGAAAGCACAGAGGTTTTGACTGGCACCACAGCGGCAACTAGAGCAACGACTCTAAGCTCACATCCTTCGATAGAACAATAGAGTTGTATTATCAGGCTGAAGGGAAATTCATGTAAACCTTGGCACCGCCAAGCGAGTCCCCATCTGACATTATTAGAGTGATATTGTGCCAAAGCGCTATACGAAGGACAATTGCCAAATCAAATCCGTGACCACGTGTTGCATTATCATCAGGTAAATTCAAACCTTTCTCGAAAGGCTTTATCAAGCGATCAGGATCTGCACCTTTAAACCCGGGTCCATCATCTTCAATACACACTCTGGTAGATGCGTGATCTGAATCAACAGTAATTTGTATCTCATTTCGTGCAAACTTAACTGCATTGTTCAGCACATTGTTGAACATCATCTTTAAATATCTTGACTCAGCTATCAGCTGTATCTGTACGGATGAGACATTGAGAACAACCCGGTGATGCGTACCTGTTTGACAATCCTGAACACATTCTTCAAGCAACGCTATTAACGAAACATTTTCAAGAGGCATCTGATTAAGTCGCTGGTCCAGCTGGGCAAACTCAAGCAGCACTTCAACAAGCTCCTCCATCAGCGTTAAATCATGACTAATGCGAAGGATGTAGTCTTCCTGAACAGGCCCACTTACTTGCTCTGAAAGCGCCCTTAATCTGGCCAAAGGTGTCCTTAGATCGTGTGACACTGCACTACTAAGAAACTTGCTGTCACCCACAAGATCCTGAATTCGCTGAGCCATTCGATTGAACTCGGATTCTATATCGTGGAGCTGGCTGTATCTATGCGTAGAAATTCGCTGATGAAGCTCTCTTTCACCAAACTGTTTTGCAGCTGTTGCGAGTCTATGCAGTCGCTGTACCAATGGATAAAGCCACAATAGAAGCAGAAATACTATCGCTGTATAAAATAGTAACGTCAGGATTAGCCCGAGTCTTGTATCTGCAGCACGAGGTAGGTCAACAGTCAGAACACGCTGCGTTTTCGGCAATATAAAATAGAATGATATTCCTTTTTCCGATTCGAGAATCCAGGGCTCCGATGAATTTAATATTGGCTGCAAGGGTTCTGAAATCGCAATATCGTTGCGATCAATCAGCGCTAAATAGAAACCGTGGTCTCAGCAATGTCTGCGAATGAGGTTATTCCTTGTCCCGAACGATCAATCTGGTTTGTCAGTTGATTTCCAAGAACTCGTGCAACAGCAAACGTGTTGTCTGGCGCTTTCAGCCTTGAAAACAAACCATCGATTATCCATCCGGCACCTATGATGGAGATAATAACAACAACTAATAGAGATATTCCCAATCTACGCATTGAGCAACACTACCAAGCATCAGCTGTGAGCATATACCCTACCCCACGCAACGTTTTTATACGTCGGCGTACATGCGCATCATCCTTGAACTTGCGACGCAATCGCGAAATACAGATATCCACTGAACGATCAAAACCATCGTATTCAATGCCACGAATACGTTCAATTAATGACTCTCGTGACATCGTTTTCCCACCATTAGTGGCCAACACCTGCAGGACATCATACTCATGTGTCGAAAGTGCAACGACCGTATTAAACAGCATGACTGTCCGCAAACGGGTGTCTATGCACAACCCACCAATACGGATAATGGGCACAACGGTTGTTTTTTGGCTGCGTCGCAACAGCGCCCGTAAACGTGCTAATAAAATGCTCGGCTTTACCGGTTTCGCCAGATAATCATCTGCACCTGTATCCAACCCCTCAACTTCATCACTATACGTATCGCGTGCGGTCAGCATGATTATCAGATTATCAAAAAACAGCCGAGCTTGACGACACACTTCCAACCCATCCATAACGGGTAGATTCAAATCCAGAATTACGGCGTCTGGCGAATCATTTTTAATTAATTCAAGAGCTGCATCCCCTCGAGTCGCAACCGTTACCAGAAAATCATGTGTCTCCAAATAATCAGCTATCCAACGAGCCAGGGATTCGTCATCCTCGACAACCATGATGTGTTGGGCGATTTCGGGTAAATCAAACATAGTTTAAAACAACCTCCAGCCACTGGAACTTCGCTTGCCCGTTCGGTACACCCAGGCGGTATTAGCAGTGATAGTTGCGACAATAAACCCAGTGGCACTCAGGCGTAATGAAAACGACTCTGAGGTTTCTGATGCGTACTAATGAACGAATTCATCACTTTCACCGTTAGCAAAAAAAAGCAGTCTGCCATGAGTATCGCTGAAGAGGCAGTAGTCAAGTGCATCGTCAGTCTCCCAGAAAAATCGAATATCCTGGAAACATAGCTGTCCTTTATTCAGTGCAACACACGAAGCAGGCTTCACCTTAAGTCGCATAGTGTTTTCAAACCCATTCGCTATTGTTGGACGCGTCGTCAACAGGCACACTCCTGTCAGGAGCAGCCAGATTGATTTTTTCTACAGATGTTCACGACGAATTAGACCCTGGAAAACATAGTGAATTCCCGAAGAAAGAATTACATCACTGCTGTTCACCACTAAAGGGCTATTTGTTACTGAGTTCGGATACTCGCGATATCGCAATCGTGTGGTGTAAACCCAGTTTTCTCTAACGGGTAAGCTAGCGCCAAACTCTACCTCAGGAATCCATGCCTGATTGGCTGAATACTGAGGGAAACGTTTTCGTGTCTATCGACTAAGTTTTGACTGGTAGATAAACTTCAGTTATTAGATCATTCTCATCCACTTCAGCAGGATTGTTCAAAAATCTTTCAAACGGTGGTTGAGATTTTAAAATTTTGAGATTTCGCTCTTTTACTTCTGCCATGACCAATGACCATGCATTCCCAAGGTGGCGATAAGGGCCTGCATGTATAACTTTAAAGGCTTTGCAAGCAGGCCTTATTGCAGCTACGAAGGGCGCCTCCACTGGCGTGGGATCATACGTTGGCACTGCTACGGTGTAATCGTAACGATGTGTTTTAAAGTCAGTGGCATTATAAAAGCATATTGGCGACCCGCTAATGGAAAACGGTTCTGAGGTGGATGCGTCCATCAAACTTTTAAAACTGCCTCCCATTGAACTGAGTAATTCAGGCATCGGAACCTCTGCGCCAATACCCACATAATAGATTTGATCAACGTCTACGATGCCATCAATAGTTGTCGAGGAACGAATGCTGCCTGTCTCGATGTAGTCTTTCAGCAGTGAAAGCCCTCGGTTGTAGTCTGACTTGATCATTCCTAGCATCATCGGCTTCATCCACAACATGAAAAACGGCAAACTGCTTTTCATGTACCAAGTAACTCGTGATTGGCCATCTTCTAGCGGCTGAAGATCGAAGGCAACTTCTGCTTCCGACTTGAAAGGCTTCAAAAAATGCAAATCACAATCAACGCGACTGGCGGACGAATTTAATAATGTCATTCCACCGGAACCTGTTTTAGTACCTTGCCAATCGTAGCCATGCCCAGTCTTCCCCACCTCGCCGCGATAGGTTACTAATGTCTCAGGCTCCACATACAACCAGGGCGACCAAATAGGCCAGGTGTTGAAGTCCACCAAAACATCTAGAATTCTTTCTGTAGGAGCAGCAATGTCAATAGTGGAGTCAACGTTAATTTTTGGCACGGATCTATCCTTTAGCTTCCAAAGGATGCAAGCGTAGCAACCTCGGACGGCTTTTCGAAATCTGGCTGGAATTTGAAACAGTCCACGCTTTCGGACCGACGACACCACAGTACCGAAAAGCAAGGCACTAATTACTAATCATTTGCATGCAACGCGCCGATATCTAATTGTGGATAAGCTGCCTACCTATTACCAACTACTGCACGTGCAGTCCGATGCCCCTGCTCCCGTTATAAAGGCTAGCTACAGGGCAATGATGCAAAAAATGCGACTTCACCCTGATTTAGGAGGGGATGAACTGCTAGCTCAGCGACTCAACGAAGCAGTGGCTACTCTGTGCAAGGCCGATCGTCGACAACAATACGACCACTGGTTGGCTGCAAATATTCGAGCTACAGCCCCTTCATACGCTGCGCCTGTCAAAGAGCCCACTTCTAAAGACACTAGGAGCGAGTCAGGCAGCCCTGGTAGCTCCAATGATGAAGCTACTGGCCATGAAGCTCCCTCCAGCGCAGATCAAGGCGACCGAATCCAACTACCCCGTCGCAAACAATGCCCATTTTGCCACGCTGCTTACCCGTCCACACGAACGGGTGCTTTTGGGTATCAGAAAAATAATCATTGTGCTCAATGCAAAGGAGCTACCACACCCATCGAGAGCATTTCATTGGGATCAGCTGACGATATCCGTAAAATCTACCGGCTTAGTCACCACTCTCAAGTCTGGATGCATACAGAGTGGCCCATAAAAACTGCAATATCGGCCACCATGACTGACCTATCGATCGCAGGCTGTGCAATCCATTGCACCAGTGCGCTCACGTTGCAATCTGTGATCATGCTGAATACACCCATGCTCAACAGCATCTGCCAAGTCAGATATCAGAAGCCACTAGGGCCGACTGAGCTTTACAGCATCGGCCTGGAATTTCTCACATTGGATATTTTCGCAGGCCCTGGCAGCGTCTTCTCGGCGACTGCCTGACTCGAAAACCCAGGACTTCGGGGCCCAGGCTGGACAGAAAACTACAAAGGGACCCAACCTAGCTGACGATTGCCACTGTCAAGTGCCACTGTGTGCGGGTCAGCTGACGTCTTTTCGCTAGTCAGATTCACCATGCCCCATAATCCGAAGCGGTTACAGACGCAGGCATCAATAACCTGAAGAGTCGCGTTTAAGGCTGTCTCACCCAGGCGCTCTCCTCTGGGCGTTTGGTAAACAACACCATCCCAATCTGCAACCAGTTTTGTCATTGCGTTCATGACAAGAAAGGAATAAGGCTTGTAACTTAAACCATCGTGGTGCTCAACCCATTCCACAGACTCAGGTACAGACGTTTCACGGCCAATCAGCGCAACAGCATCTGATTCATTAATCTCATCTACATAAACTCGTTCATTAGGGTCGATCTGATAGTGGATCACATCGTCATTGGAATGACGGAATTCATAGACAGCAGTGCGAAACTCGCGTCCACCCTCGACTCCCATGAGCTGCCCAACAGCACGACGTGGCTGAACATGTCGCGCGTCCAGCTGAACGGGCGTAAAGGGTAATGTGCTGGAAAGTTGTATTTTCATGTTTTAGTCAACGACGCCTGCATTCGGTGAAGATTCATTAAACGACATCGCCGCTTGTAGATGAGGGTGGGAAACCGGTTGAATTCTGATCAATTATGCCTTACGGGTTATCTTGCCAATCTGTAGGACCAATAATGATCATGAGTCACGAGTTTGAGTGCCATACTCTCACCACACCCGATGGTACAAATGAACTGGCACTGCTCGCAAGCAACGACTGGCAAACACCAACCCACCAGATTAAAAGCAAGACCCAGTAAACTATAGCCTAGGAATCTGGACTTTCATGCCTGAGATCTAGGTTACTGCCATGGATCTGGCGCACAACTTGCCAAACTACCCTTCATCAGCATTGGTTTATGCCAATGCAATTTCTGAAATCCTTTCTACAGACTCATTACAATGAACGAAATCGTCACACTATCAGTGGAAATGGCCATCGTGCTGTTTCTGCTTGCCGTGACGGTCTACATGTTTGCGTTTTCGAAAGTGCGCGTGGATGTTGTCGCCTTAATCGTAATGGTGACACTGGGATTGGTATCCAATCTGCCAGGCATTGACCCGATTCTCAATCTGAAGGAATTATTTTCCGGGTTCTCCAGTAATGCCGTAATCTCGATTATTGGGGTGATGATCATTGGACGTGGATTGGACAAAACGGGTCTGATGGCACGAATAGCCCAATTGATTCTCAGGATCGGAGGGAAATCCGAATCCCGCATCAGTCCTTTGATGTCAGGAATTGCAGCTCTGGCTTCCAGCTTCATGCAAAACATAGGCGTGGCAGCACTTTTTCTACCTGTCGTAAGCCGTGTTTCCGCACGCACAGGAATCCCCATGAGCCGCCTTCTCATGCCGGTGGGTTTTTGCATCATTCTGGGTGGAACCGCAACCATGATCGGATCCAGCCCGCTCATCCTGCTTAACGACCTGATCATGACATCCAATTTGCAGCTGCCAGCACAATCGCAAATGAAAAGCTTCGGGTTGTTTGCTGTGCTCCCGATAGGGTTTGCACTGACTATTTCCGGACTACTCTATTTTATGATTGCGGGGCGTTTCATGTTGCCCAAAGCAGATCCGGATTCCAATAGAACGTCACGAACTGATGATTACTTCCAGAGTCTTTATGGCATAAGCGGTGAATTACTCGAATCCCAAGTGACTGTTGACAGCCCAATGGTCGGTTTGAGTATTCATCAAATAGAAGAAACCTACCCGAAACTGCCCTTCATCCTTGCACTCTACAGTGGGGATGTCGTCAAAATTCCACCAGACCGGGAAGAGACGGTGTGGGTAAACACACGCCTTGGCTTGTTAGGTGACCGCAAAGAGGTGGAAGCCTTCTGTGCCGAATACCACTGGACGTTAAAAGGCGAGCCGGAGCGATTCTCCAAAGTGCTGAATGCACAATATAGTGGCATCGGTGAAATCGTAATTCCACCGGCTTCTTCCCTGGTTGGACAAGCCATTGGCGATATCAAGCCTCGGCGCAGTTTTGGCATAAACATTATGCAGATCTATCGGGCAGATCAGGTTATAAAGACCGGTTTTCGCGACACAATACTTCACTCCGGAGACACACTCGTCGTTCATTCCACCTGGAAGGATCTCAATAAGCTCAAGAACAATCGGGATGTTGTTGTAGCCACTGACGTTAAATATGAGGATCTGCGGGATGACAAATTAAAGCCTGCTCTTTTCTTCTTTTTTACATCGCTACTGCTCTTCATGTTAACTGACACGCTGTCCATATCTTTGCTGGCAGGTGCTTTGGGAATGATTCTTTCCGGTGTGCTAACAATCGACGAAGCGTACAACGCTGTAAGCTTGCAAACAGTTTTCCTGCTGGCCTGTCTAATTCCATTAGGCATAGCAGTTGACCAATCTGGTGCCGCTCTCTGGATCGCCGATCACTTATTAACGTTAATTGGCGATGTACCCATCTGGGTCATGCAAACCGTAATTGCAGGTCTGGCGACGTTTTTTACGCTTGTAATGTCCAACATCGGAGCGACGGTGTTGCTGGTACCCCTAGCCGTTAATATCGCGGTGAGTATTGATGCCGATCCCGCCATGTTTGCGCTGACCGTTGCGATTTCCACGTCTAATGCCTTCCTGATACCCACAAATCAGGTCAACGCCTTAATTATGGGACCAGGCGGTTACAGCGTTGCTGATTTCATGCGGGTCGGTGGTGTGATGACCATTCTGTATCTGGCAGTCAGTCTATTGGTAATGAATTACTTCATGTAGGCATTAGCTTTTTCGCATTGTCAACAGCACGCGAGTCGCAGACAGAACAGTTCTTTTGCTGCCAGGAGCTTGACCCAGCTCATACCAAACGGCAACATCCGCCTCCATCTCAATAGGAGCTTGTACTCATGGATATGCCACGCCTTGTCGACTACACCGGGAACGGTGAACGCGCGGCCCCCACCTTCTCAGCACCCGAAATGCAACGTCGCCAGGGCGCAGTTCACGCCTTGATGGCATCCCTGGATATAGATGCTGCCCTGTTCACGTCCTACCAAAACATCTGTTACCTGTCTGATTTTCTGTATTGTCGATTTGGTCGTCGATATGGCTTGGTTTTAGACGGTAACAACGCAACATCCATCAGTGCGGGTATTGATGGTGGCCAACCCTGGCGCCGAACCTACGGTCACAATGTGACCTATACCGATTGGCAACACGATAACTATTTCCATGCCGCGAAAAACTTGATTGGAAAAGCTCGACGCATTGGCATAGAGTTTGATCACGTGGATATCGAATTTCGCGCACTTCTGGAACACCATTTTCCAGAAGCAGAATTTGTCGATATTGCAGCCCCCTCGATGCATTTGCGCATGATTAAATCTGACGAAGAAATTGCGCACATCACCCAAATGACACGCATTGCCGATTTGGGTGGTGCCGCCGTTGTAGATGCGATTGGAATCGGTGTCCCCGAGCACGAAGTAGCTCTGGCAAGTACGGCTGCCATGGTGCGCGAAATTGCCAACACCTGGCCAAACGGCGAATTGTTGGATACCTGGACTTGGTTCCAGTCAGGATTGAATACCGACGGTGCTCATAATCCAGTGACCAGTAGACGAATCGAACAAGGCGATATCCTGAGCCTGAATTGTTTCCCGATGGTAGCCGGCTATTATGTCGCTTTGGAGCGCACCCTATTTGCGGGTGAAGTCGATGACGCTTCTCGCCGTATGTGGGAAATAAACTGCGAAGTACACGATCGGGGCAAAGAGCTTTTGGTAGAAGGCGCACGCTGCAGTGACGTAGCTAAGGAATTGAATGAACTCTACGCCAGCTACGACCTGCTTCAGTACCGCTCATTTGGCTATGGCCACTCATTTGGAGTTCTATGCCATTACTATGGACGTGAAGCGGGCCTGGAATTACGCGAAGATTGCGACACCGTGCTGGAACCCGGTATGGTAGTGTCAATGGAACCAATGATTACCATACCCGAAGGATTACCGGGTGCAGGCGGCTATCGTGAGCATGACATACTGGTGATAGAGGCTGGCGCTAACCAACCTAAGAATATCACGGGCTTTGCCTATGGGCCTGATCATCTAATCGTTAAATAAAGGTGTAATTAAACGTTATGAGTTCAACAATCAAAAGCAATGACTCCTCCACAATACGAGGTGCAGCCGTCCGTTTCGAGCATGTACAGAAAAGTTACGACGGCGTGGCTCTGGTTGTCAAAGATCTCAATCTGGACATCGCTCCCGGCGAGTTTGTCACCATGCTTGGGCCATCAGGCTCCGGTAAAACAACGTGTCTCATGATGCTTGCTGGTTTTGAGCCGGCCACTCACGGCGAGATATTCCTGAACGACAAGCCTATCAATAACGTTCCACCACGAAAACGCGGTATCGGCATGGTTTTCCAGAACTACGCTTTGTTTCCGCATATGAGCGTGGCTGAAAACCTGGCTTTTCCATTGGAAATTCGCAAGATGGGGAAGAGTGAGCGTGATGAAAAGGTCAAGCGCGCGCTTGACATGGTCGAGCTCGGTCCATTTGGTAATCGACGGCCTGCACAATTATCAGGTGGTCAACAACAGCGTGTTGCTGTAGCCCGCGCCCTAGTGTTTGACCCGGATCTCGTCCTTATGGACGAGCCTCTGGGCGCATTGGATAAACAGCTCCGTGAACAAATGCAGTACGAAATCAAACATATTCACGAAAGCCTGGGTGTCAGTGTTGTGTATGTGACTCACGATCAAACAGAAGCACTGACCATGTCAGATCGTGTTGCTGTTTTTGAGGATGGAGTTATTCAGCAGCTATCGTCTCCCGATGCACTTTACGAAAGCCCACAAAATTCCTTTGTTGCCCAATTTATTGGTGAAAATAACAAATTATCTGGAGTGGTTACCGCTATCAATGGAGATCTTTGTTCAATTAAGCTAGACGACGGCACTCAAACAGAAGCACAAGCCGTCAACATTGAGGGCGTAGGCTCTCGATCAACACTGTCATTGCGTCCGGAGCGGGTGGAGCTAGAACCGTCTGACAATAGGGACAACCTTGTAAAAGGAACTGTCAGAGAGGTGTTATACCTCGGCGACCATCTGCGAATAGTTATGTCGGTTGCTGGTAACGATGAATTTATCGTGAAGGTTCCAAACGGTGGACGATCAGTCATTCCAGTTGAAGGCCAATCCTACAACTTGGGCTGGAGTGCTGAAGATGCCAAGGCGCTAGATCCTGTCAGCTAGTGGTAACTCCGCAGACACAATCAAGTCTGCGGAATCTTTTCACAATAGTTGAACGCTGGCGACACAGGATGCTGTCGTAATCAGTCGCATGCACCAGGAAGGAGCTATCAATTGTGACATGGATCCCTAATTCCCTGTATTGGTGCGGCTTTGGCAAGAGACTCATGCCGTCGGTATGTTACGCTTGTAGCGGAATCAACAAAGGAGTTCCTTAATGAAGCTTATCGCAGGACTGACTGGCGCATTTGCGCTTAGTGCAGTCGCCATGGTTGCATCTGCAGCCGATGAATTACCCGCCTGTGAAAATTGCGCAGACCAACTCACCGTTATTTCCTGGGGTGGCTCGTACTCGAATTCACAGCTCCAGGCGTACCACAACCCTTACAGTGACCTGACCGGTGTAGAGATCATTAATGACGAGTCTTCAGCAGAAGCTGTCGCAAAGTTACGCGCCATGAGCGAAGCCAACAATGTCACCTGGGATGTTGTTGACGTCGTTGCAGCGGATGCCATTCGCCTTTGTGACGAAGGCCTCGCGATGGAAATCAATTTTGATGAGCAACTAGCTCCAGCACCAGATGGCACGCCTGCTTCTGAAGATTTCGGTGACCTGCTGGTTTCTGATTGCTTCATTCCACAAATTGTCTACTCAACAACTGTAGGCTACAGAACAGACGTTGAAGCATGGAACGGTGCTGTACCTACAGACATCTGTGCAGTATTCGATACAGCGACATTCCCGGGCAAGCGTTCACTGGAAAAGCGTCCTATCAACAATGTTGAATGGGCTCTACTTTGCGACGGTGTTGCTAAAGACGATGTGTATGACGTTTTAAGCACTGACGAAGGTGTTACTCAGGCTTTGGCCAAGTTAGCCACTATTCGTAACGATGTTATCTGGTGGTCTGCCGGTGCTGAAACTCCTCAGCTGCTAGCTGATGCGGAAGTACTGATGGGTTCTACATACAACGGTCGTCTGTTTTCAGTTATCGAAGAGCAAAAGCAACCTGTTGCAATGTTGTGGGACGCTCAGGTATTCGATCTTGACGGTTGGATTATCCCTACAGGTCTCGATGCGGACCGCACTGCACGTGCCCTTCACTACGTGAAATTTGCAACAGACACTCAGCGCCTAGCTGATCAGTCCAAGTACATTTCTTATGGCCCAGCTCGTGCCTCCTCGGCTCCATTGGTTGGAAAGCATCATGAGTTAGGTATTGAGATGGCGCCACATATGCCTACTGACCCGAAAAACTCCATGAATACATTCCTTTACAACTACGAGTGGTGGGCTGACAACCGTGACGATCTGGATGCTAAATTCCAAACTTGGTTGGCACAGTAGTAGTGTTTAGCTAGACTTTGATATCTCTTCCGCTATTCTGATATCGAAGATGCAAGACCCGCCGGAGCACTTTAGTGCTCCGGTTTGCGTTAAAGACTGTTAATCTTAACTCAAGTCGATTTTATTACCGCAACTCGCTCGGAGCACATCTGTGAACGCATCAACAACGTTGGATACTACGCACTCCGAATACAACGATGAGGGGCCCCTCACAAGAGACGGTCAGCCGCTAAAACAAAGTCTGGCCCGAGCGCTGCGTAGAGAAAAACTCCGTGCACTGGCACTAATCGCACCTCTACTGCTATTCGTCGTCATCACGTTTATTTTCCCCATTGGCGATATGTTGTACCGCTCTGTGGAGAACTCCATCGTTGAAGAAACCATTCCTGGCACCCTCGTGGCCCTGAAAACTTGGGATTCGGAATCTGGTGTATTGCCAGATGAATCGGTATTTACTGCCCTGGCTGACGACATGATGCTTGCGCAGGAACTCAAAATTCATACGAAGCTCGGTAGTCGCATCAACTACGACCAACCCGGAATTTCCAGTGTGTTTCGAAAATCTGGCCGTCGGATTAAGAAACTAGAAAACGAAGCTGCAATGACAGCTTTTTCAAAATTAAACCCTAGCTGGAATACACCAGCAGCATGGTCAACTCTGACTACATCCAAGCACTGGCCGGCACAGTTTCCTGCCACGGTAATCTCATTAAATAACTGGACCTCTTGGCTAAGATCTGAAAAAGGTGACGACGTGGATCCATCGACGTCGGTACCTTACGGCTTTACCTATGCAAGTCTCTATCAAGACATTGCCAAAATGGATTCGAGCAAATTAGAGGAACTAGCATCCAGCCCTAATGCTGGAGTTGCAGCGCTGTTTGCGGGCGTTCCTGCCGCCATTGAAAATTTTCCAACTGAAGACTTTACTGGTCAGTTTGTAAAAATTGAAGAAGGCTGGGCCAAGATTGAAAACTGGCAAGCTATCAAACGCTTGGCACCACGTATCACTGACGGCTATTTTCTCGCAGCTGTTGATTCAAAGCGCACCGAATCAGGCATCGAAAAAAAGCCTGAAAACCAGCGGTTCTATGTGACACTGTTTACACGAACCATCTTTTTAAGCTTGGTGATAACAATCAGTTGCATATTACTTGGCTACCCAGTTGCATACCTTCTGGCAAACTTATCTGTTCGCGCATCTAACATGGTGCTTATACTAGTTCTTCTACCTTTCTGGACATCACTACTGGTAAGAACCAGTGCATGGAAAGTATTGTTGCAACAGCAAGGTGTAATAAACGACTTGCTAGTTTGGATAGGTCTTGTCGATGATACTGGCCGCCTCGTCATGATTAACAATATGACTGGTACCATCATAGCCATGACGCATATATTGCTACCATTCATGATTCTGCCATTGTTCTCGGTTATGAAAACCGTGTCCCCTACTTATATGCGAGCCGCGAAGTCCATGGGAGCCAGCGACACTTTAGCGTTCTGGCGGATCTACTTCCCCAACACCATTCCTGGTATCGGCGCAGGCTCAATACTCGTGTTCATACTCGCCATTGGCTACTACATCACCCCTGCGCTTGTGGGCGGAACCAAGGGTGTATTTATTTCAAATCAAATTGCGCACCACATCAGTTCCTCGCTGAACTGGGGGCTGGCTGCGGCCCTTGGAACTATCCTGCTCGTTATGGTGATAGCACTTTACTGGACTTACGATCGTCTGGTTGGTATCGACAATGTGAAGCTAGGGTAATAATTATGAAAAACAGACTCGAATCAACATCCAATCTATCCCGATTCATTGTGAGCGAGGAACACTCATGAGCGCACTTCCTCCTTACGCATCTTCCGGGCAACGAATCTGGTTTTATAGCTTCCGGTATCTGATTTGCGGTTTCATCCTGTTTTTTCTGATAGCCCCTATCCTTGTCATCATTCCACTATCTTTTAATGCTCAGGACTTTTTCACGTATACGCCAGAAATGCTGTCCTTAGACCCAGCTGGCTATTCGTTGAAGCACTATCAGGATTTCTTCGGCAGCTCTGATTGGCAGAAAGCTCTGAAGAACTCATTTATCATCGCACCCGCTGCAACCATTATTTCAACCAGCCTGGGAACACTAGCAGCCATTGGCCTTTCACAAAGCCATGTGCCTTTTCGTCGAACCATAATGGCTGTTCTTATCTCGCCTATGATTGTGCCCTTGATTATATCTGCAGCCGGCATGTTCTTTTTTTATAGCCGTATCGGGTTGCAGGGTGAGTATCTGGGAATCATACTGGCACACGCCGCACTAGGCACACCGTTTGTCATTATCACGGTCACTGCAACTCTAGTTGGTTTTGATCACTCTCTAACCCGCGCAGCAGCAAGTATGGGAGCCAACCCACTTACCACTTTCTTCAAGGTGCAAATGCCTCTGATTATTCCAGGCGTTGTATCTGGGGCTCTATTCGCATTTATTACTTCGTTTGATGAGGTGGTTGTTGTGTTGTTCATGGGGTCAGCTGCACAGAAAACACTGCCATGGCAGATGTTTACCGGGCTGCGCGAGCAGATATCTCCCACTATTCTGGCAGTAGCCACAATAATGGTCGCGATATCAATCGTACTGCTTACTGTGCTCGAAATGCTGCGCAGGCGTTCTGAACGACTACGTGGACTCTCCGCTAGCTAGTTCGTACGCAGGGAAGAATATTCAGATGAACTTTACTCATGAAGAATATGCGACTCGTTTAACCAAAACCCGCGCACAAATGGATGCGCGCGGTATAGATCTGCTATTTGTCACCGATCCTTCCAATATGGCATGGCTCAGTGGCTACGACGGATGGTCGTTTTATACCCACCAATGCGTCATCGTAAGCCCGATAGGAGAACCTGTCTGGTGGGGACGTGGAATTGATGCTTTGGGTGCTTTGCGCACTGTCATCATGGCTGATGACAATGTAGTGGGTTATGCAGATACTTACGTGCAAAACCCTGAACAACACCCCATGGAGACGCTAGCCTCACTGGTACTGGATCGTGGTTGGAAATCAAACACTATCGGTGTAGAGATGGATAACTACTACTACTCCGCAGCAGCGCATGCCTGCCTTGTTGAGAGTTTACCGAATAGTCAATTCAAGGATGCAACAGGATTAGTTAACTGGCAGCGCGCGATTAAAAGCGACGCTGAAATCGGCTACATGCGAAAAGCGGCACGTATAGTCGAGCACATGCACCGCACAATCATAGATCGCGCAGAGCCCGGTTTAAAGAAAAATGAACTGGTGGCCGCTATTTACGCCGCCAGTATTGAAGGCGTAGATGAATGCTGGGGCGACTACCCTGCGATCGTACCATTGACACCTTCAGGCATGGATGCAACGG
The DNA here is from genome assembly GCA_047634635.1 of Granulosicoccus sp. Taxonomy (GTDB): domain Bacteria; phylum Pseudomonadota; class Gammaproteobacteria; order Granulosicoccales; family Granulosicoccaceae; genus Granulosicoccus. The sequence goes on from JBLIIE010000003.1 coordinate 20,521, forward strand.
CACCACACTTGACGTGGGACGATAGCCCGATGAAATCCGGTGAGTGCACCTTTTTTGAAATCGCTGGTGTCCACAAACGATATCACTGCCCTCAGTCACGCACCCTGTTTTTAGGTGAACCGCCTGACAAATACCGACGTGCCGAAGCGGCGGTTCTAGAATCTGTTGATGCTGGCCTTGCACAAGCCAAACCGGGAAATCAATGTGCTGACATTGCAAATGCCTTCAACAGCACACTGAAAAAACACGGCTTCGAGAAAGACAACCGCTGCGGCTACGCTATTGGATTATCGTACCCACCAGACTGGGGCGAGCGAACCATGTCGTTTCGCAGCAATGATCAAACGATTTTGCAAGCGGGTATGACATTCCATTTCATGCCAGCGTTATGGCTCGATGACGGGGGGCTTGAGCTCACAGAACCCATTTTGATCACAGAAACAGGCGTTGAGTGCCTGTGCAACACTCCTCGGGTGTTGGCAGTTAAATAAATTTTTCATCAACCATAGCCTGTAGTGTTGTAAACATTATCAGGCTGTTCAGGATTTCTTTTGAACTAATGCTTCCATTCGATTGTTAATAGATCTAGCGATATCCATCCTCAGAAAAATCCTCGAAGTTGACCTAAAAGGTTTGAGAATTTGATAGCAGATGATTCGAAGGTGATTCCCTTGACAATGTTTTTGACAAGGATTTTGGCCTCTATCGCGAGCATTTTGCCAAAGCCAAATAGAGCCAATAATGAAACTCGTGATTTGGTGTTGGCTTTAGACACGTCGATTGTTGAACGAGGCTTTAAGACGCACTGTCGCCCAAGGGTGAGGAGAGTTGTCATCCGGCAACCCAGTGCGTTGTCTTGCGGAAATGGCAATTGCTGTGCCTTACTTCCAGAAATTCATCCTTGGTGCGGCACTCGACCAACACTGGCTATTTACACCAATGCACTGCTCGTTAGACTTCGTATTAATTAATTCACTCCAACTCAGAACAAATGGTCAGTGGGATTGTTAAAGTCCCAGTATTCACGTGACTCCAATTGATCTTCAGTTGCATGTACCAAAATATCAGCAATATAGCGACCAATCAGTTCTGGTTCCACTATTTCGCCAACCGCATCCAGTTTTCTAAACGCGAGTGCTGTTGGTGAACTAGATTGAGAATTCAATACCGCTTCCACCAATGGTGTCCTGACGCCTCCGGGGAACACTCTGATGACACGAGCATGAGAGATCTCTGCAGCGGCAGATTTAGCAGCCATTTGAGCCGCCGCCTTTACAATTGAATAACCAGACCAGCCTAGGCGGGGTGCGTTAGCTGAATAGGAATCTATATAAATAATTCGCGCACCAGTTAACTGCTGAGCAAGTAAATTATTTATGGCGATAGGCGCTGATACATGAACCGACATATCTTGATTCATGTTGTCGATGTTCAGATGAGCATAACTTGCCAATGCTATGAGTGACCCGGCGGCGTGAACAACTCCTTGCACACGCCGACCTGCAAAGGCTGACTTAATAGTGTCTAGACCAATCCTGGTTGTGACATCTGTTTTGAGCGAAATAAGTTGATTACCATACTGGGATAACACCGCGCTGGCCATTGAACGCCTCGCAACTGCAACAACAGAAAAACCTCGCTCTAATAGTTCGCAGGCGGCAGCACAGCCAATACCTGAGGATGCACCCGTGACTAAATACATACTGCCTCACTTTAAAAGTTTATTTATAAACCCGCCTTGTAAAATTGCCCAGAAGCAAAACTAGCAAGCCCAAGTACCCGAATCCACCTCCAGAACTGTCAGCTAAACCATCAGTACTTCCATCTTGTAGTCGGGAAGAATCTGCAGACGCCTCGCTAATCCAACTCAGCATGGAGTTGATCGACTCCGAAGTTAGAGCTGCGCTTGCAGGGGACCCGGAAAGGCATAGCTCTTCGGCAATACACAAATCTAGCGCATGCTCTCCTTCTGCTATCAAATGCAATTCGCTACCTGCAGACCCACAATTAACGACACTACGAAGCGCACCTGTTGAGACTTCTATTCGACTTGCTGGTCCGATCTCCGGATTTCCCGCCAGAGCGTTACACATACGAATAGATTGGCTTACAGGAAGAACGGTATCTTGCTGTCCGTGAAGAAGAAAAAACGGTGGCAGAGATAAAGGACCATTAACCACCCTTGCTGCGAGAGCATTCCTCTGAATAATCGGATCCTGAATATCCACGGTCTCTAAAGTCTGTCCAATAACCGCTTCAAGAATCCCCTTGCCTGTCTCGGTAGTTATCTCACCATCAATGAGTTGTCTGGCGAATTCAGCAAAATCTGTTGGCGCATAGAACAGGACTGCGTTGGCAATCTCGTCGGGACGCTCAACCGCAAGGACTGCCGCCAGATGTCCTCCAGCAGATTGACCGAAAACCACAGGCTTACCTTGGACGCCATAACGGGCACTATTGCTCTGCACCCAGCTCAGTGCATCGTGAGCATCATCCAGCACTTCATTTAGCGTGGCATCGTTACAAGCTTCATTGCCTTCATCCGTTCCAATAAGGCGATAAAACGGGGCGAAAACTACGTACCCTTCGTTCACGAACTGAGTTGAAAAGGATTCGATACCGAGAGCCCCGGACGATCGCCTTTGCCAACTTCCCCCATGAAATGCTATTACCGCGCGTTGTGAACCAGGCATTGCAGCGAGTGCATCACTCGTTGGCAGGGCGCTATGTATTCTCATCTCAAGCGAGCACTCCCCCATTGCTGTAGTTACAGACTTGTAGCTGACGCGCTGTGTAAAGGGCTGTTGTTTGCCAACCAGCGGTACAGCGCCAATATCAAAACGTGTTCCAGGGGATAACGTCCAACGCTCTAGCTCATCCTGAAAGGAATCAGCATTTCCAAGACGTTGGGTATCAAGAACCTGGGTACAGTAATTTACTGTCGATGTCTCGAAAAAATCCACCGCTCGCTGACACTGTGCATCAACAAACAAAGGGCCAACAATTGCATCCAGGCCCATTACTGAGCTTGTTGGTATCTGAGTCAATTGACATCCCAGATCACCTAAACGGTAGATCGGCTCATGCCTCAGTGGAGTCTGCAGAAAACCCGCTGCTTCGCACTGCACGGCGTCACTTAAGATCTGCTCAATTCCAGCCGTATCATCCAAGATGAGTGCAGCAAGCAGGGCAACACGCTCCGTACGCATATAACCTAACGACAAAGAAAAATCCGCTTTAGGCGACAACAATGTGTATAGAGTATCGATCTGTCCGTCAGTCGGCGAAGGCAATTCAAGTGTAATCACACCATTTTCGAATTGCTCAGCTAGTGTATCCGACAGAATTTGCTCCAGTTCCTGCACCGCAGCCACTATCCGCGTGTTATCCAGGACATCATCAATTTCGTCTTCCAGAAAATCTTCCAGAACACTGCGTAGAAGTGAATCTCTGACATTGACAGTGATTCCCTGCTTAACTAGATTGCCACTAAGCGCAACAACAGGTCGTATTATCAAAGAGCTGCCATCAGGATCAAGCGAGGGGTTAAGCTGTAGGCTCAATGAGAGGTTTAGTCTGGCCGATCCACTGGCTGTAAACGAAAAATTATCATTAGCCACCTCTTGGCAGCTACCAAGACGAAAACCAACTGTCTGTTTTGCTCGTCCACTAACGGATATTCGGGTATCCAATTCAAGGGACAAGTTGATCGGCTGATAGAGTGAATCCAGACTTAAAGAGATATTTGATCCAGAAGCCAGCGCGACGGTTGTGTCCAGTGTTCGAATTTCAGTACTGGAACACCCAGATTCAACAATAAGATCAGTTTCAGAATCGCTGAAAAGAATTTCACCCGCCGCCAATGTCAGACCGGCTGCATTGATTTCTGATTGTATTTTTTGCAGAGCCAAGCGAGAGATTGCATCCGGTTCGAATTCTAATTCGTATAAAGCCTGGTCAAGTTCCGCAACGGACACTGTGATTCGTTCGGCCTTAACTGGATTGCTGCCACTAAATGCTAAAACCATAATAGTAGTAGCAAGAATCCAGGTCTTTGGGGATTTTGGTCGATTCATACTGTCTTCTCTCATAAAGGACAGTGTACGTTTTTCGAATACAAGCGTATCAACACTGGGGTTGTTTTAGACAGCCATTCACTTTTTTACACAACCTGAAGTAAATCGGCTATGACAAACGTTGCTCGTTGCACAGTATTAAAAGCAGGTATTAGCACTTTGGGCGGCTTATCTGCCGCAGCCGCATATAACTCGAATGCACTTGCCCAATCTTTGACTGATACCTATGAAACAGTCAATGGTGAGTTCTCAGTGCACCCTGTTTCACATGCTTCCAAGGCGTTGAATACCGTTAACGGTGTGATTTATGTCGACCCAGTTGGTAGAGCTGATCTGGATGTCTTTGAAGCGCTATTAGCCGAACACAATAAAGATATCAAAGTCGTTCGTGACGCCCGGTACGCCTAGAACGTCTCAATATCCAGGCTTATCTAAAATGCCAGGATACAAGTTTGTGAGAACTCTCTCAGCGTTAAAATAAATGTTGAATTCACTGAGAGGCGTTGCAAGTTTTAAGCGTACTCTCACGTCAGACTCACTAATACTGTAGAAGTTGAAAACTATGTGGAAGCTAGGTAGTTTGGCCTTGGTAGTAGGGTTGGCGGTATTTATGTGGTTTCGAATGAACCCCGCCCAACCAACAGACGCTCCACAAAGCCTTACGTTGCAAGCTGTGGCAAACACAGATAGTGCCAATCAGGCTGCCGGCGGCAGAACTAAACCTGCTCAGACTGGTGACGGCGAAGGTAGGCCTACTACTGGCAACGGCAGTGGTAAACCTGCTCAGACTACCGGAGGTTCTGGGCGCTCTTCGCCAGCAGGTAGCGGCAAACCGGGTGGTAGACCTCCGGCACTTGTCGTAACCAGCACTGTCACAACAGCATTAATCAATGATCGGTTAAAAGCCATAGGAAGCGGAACTGCCGTTGCGTCTGTCAGTGTAGTACCGCTATCGAGCGGTATACTTACCGAAGTATTGGTGACCGCCGGACAGCGCGTCCAAAGTGGTGACATTCTCGCCCTTCTGGAGAACGAGTCTGAATTGATAGCACGCGACCGAGCGTCTAGGGCTGCAACTGACGCAGCCACAGATGCCGCCAGATTGACAAAACTCTACCAATCCAACACTAGCACTGAGGTAGAACTTAACAGAGCAAAAGCGTCGCTTGCAGATGCTGAACTCGGCTTGCGTGAGGCTGAATTGAAATTGACAAGACGAACCGTAACTGCACCTATATCCGGGATGGTCGGGTTAATACCTGTGGACAAAGGCAATTACGTGACAACTCAAACTGAGCTGATTACCATTGATGACCGCTCAACGATTATCGTTGAATTTTGGATTCCAGAAACATTTGCCAACCAGATCAGTCTTAACCAACCTATTGATGCCATTGCGCTTGCTGATCCGGGCAAGACCTACAAAGGCACAGTCAGTGGAATCGGTAGCCGTATAGAAACAGACAGCCGCACGCTACCGGTACAAGCAAGGCTAGACAACAGCTCGGACAGATTACGCCCCGGAATGTCGTTCGAGTTAACGCTGAAATTTGCAGGGCAAGAATACCCAGCCATAGATCCCCTCTCTGTGCAATGGGATTCGAACGGGTCATACATTTGGCGTGTCGTGGAAGGCAAAGTGCAACGCGTGTCTGTAACCATTATTCAACGCAATCCCGAGTCTGTTTTAGTCAATGCAGACATTGCAACTGGCGAGTCGATTGTCAGGGAAGGGTTAATTTCACTAAGACCTGGAGCATCAGTCCGAACAGGAAATGGTCGACCATGAGCGGCATAAATTCCAACGCAAGCACAACGGCCAATGTTGAGGGTGTCGGAGAAGGAATAACGGCGATTTTTGTGAGGCGCCCAGTGCTCGCAATGGTGTTGAGCCTGTTAATTGTCGTAGCAGGATTGGCAGCGTTTTCTGGCGTCGAAGTGCGAGAACTTCCTGCTGTCGACAGCCCTGTCATCACTATAACAACGACCTTCAGCGGCGCGTCTCCAGAAACAATTGATCGGGAAGTCACAGCAGTAATTGAGTCTGCTGCTGGTCGTGTTCCCGGGGTCAAATCCATTTCGTCATCTTCATCATTCGGAAGAAGCCGGGTAACGGTCGATTTCCGTGAATCAGTGAATCTGGATTTTGCTGCCTCAGATATGAGAGACGCTATATCACGAGTCTCCAGAGACTTGCCAGACGATGTCGATGACCCACGTATTGTGAAAGCTGACAGCGATGCACAGCCGATTATGCGCCTTGCTTTGACATCAGCAACAATGAGCGCTGAAGAGATGACTTTAGTTGTCGAGAACCAGGTACTCGATGACTTTACTGCCATCAACGGTGTAGCTGATCTTCAAGTATACGGGGATCGCGAACAGGTTTTCAGAATCGACGTAGACCAGACAAAGCTCGCCAGCAGAGGGTTGAGCGTAGCAGACTTGACGCGGGCATTGTCTAGCGCTGCTTTTGATACACCTGCGGGTTCACTGTCTAGCGACACTCAAAGCCTGTCCGTTCGAGCAAGTGCTACTATCGCATCAGCTGAAGAATTTCAGCAATTGCTCATCAACGACCGCACTCGTATTGGTGATGTCGCCTTCGTCACGCTGGGCCCAGATACTGGAGCAACGGCATTACGAGCCAACGGCCGAACCGGCATTGGCTTTGGCATCCTGAAACAAGCGGGATCAAACACACTGAGCATTTCGAAAGAAGTGCATGCAGCAGCCGATGCAATACGACCTACTCTTCCACCAGGAATGGACATTCAAGTGACGAGTGATGATGCCGTATTCATAAACGGCTCTATCAAGGAAGTTCTTTTTTCCCTGGCTTTAGCAGTCACCATTGTTATCTCCATAATATTTATCTTTCTCCTCAATTGGCGGGCCACACTCATTCCAGCGATAACCATGCCGGTTGCGCTTATCGGCACGGTTGCTGGAATTTGGCTTGCCGGATTTTCTATAAACATATTGACCCTGTTGGCTTTGCTACTAGCAACTGGAATGGTTGTCGATGACGCGATTGTTGTTTTAGAGAATATTGTCAGTCGACGAAATGCCGGTTTGGGACCACGTGCTGCAGCAGTTATAGGCACACGCCAAGTTTTCTTCGCCGTTATAACCACTACCGCAGTTTTAGCCGCAGTATTTATTCCACTCTCATTCTTGCCTGGAAAAGCAGGTGGCTTATTTCGAGAATTCGGTTTCGTACTTGCCATATCAGTAACCATTTCATCAATCGTCGCGCTGTCACTGTGCCCCATGTTGGCTTCAAAAATACTGACAAACAAAACAACGGACGTATCTGCTGATCAGGCAAAAGGGATCACTGGAGTGGTTAGACGACTGGGTCATCGCAGTGCTCGGCTGTACACGAGAATTCTGCGTATGTGCCTGGATTTTCCTTTTGTCGTTGTCACTGCTGCCATCATTATTGCGGGATTGGCGTGGCAGACTCTATCAGCAGTGCCTGAAGAACTGACTCCTCGAGAAGACCGATCAGTGGCACTACTGAGGATCTCAGCGCCACAGGGTGTCAGCCTGGAATACACCACTTCACAGATGAAAAAAATTGAAGAGCTCATTCAGCCGTTTGTCGACAACGGTGAAGCGAAAAACGTATTTTCTATATCTGGCCAAGGTGGTAGGACTAATGGCGGTTTTATGGTGGTGACCTTAAAACCTTGGGACGAACGTGAACGCAGTCAAGCAGAGATTGTTAGTGAGCTAAATCGAGGCCTATTTGGAATCCCGGGAGTCCGCGCCTTTGCAATTCAACCCAACAGCCTGGGAATACGGGGTGCTGGCTCAGGCTTGAAGGTCGCCATAGCGGGTAACAGCTACGATGTGCTGGCAAAGCGCGGTGATCAGCTCGTTGAAGCACTGGAGAGAAATCCCAAATTTGGTCGAGTAGGCTTAAGCTACGAAAAGAATCAGGCTCAATTATCCATCAACATTAATAGAGAACGAGCCTCGGACTTGGGAATTGCCATCGATGGACTGGCAGCAGCAATGCAGTCTGTACTCGACGGTCGCACATTAGGCGATGTCTTTATCGAAGATAGAGCGGTGCCCGTAAAACTTGTTTCCAGTACCCAACCCATCAACGACCCTACAGATTTGGCAAATCTGTTCTTGAAAACAGGCGATGGCAGGATTGTTCCTATGTCTTCAATCGCAACTCTCACTGAATCATCCATCGCTCCGTCCTTACCTCGGGAAGAAAGATTCAGAGCTGTCACTGTAACCGCAAGCCTGACACCAGAAATGTCTCTTAGAGAGGGCATGACCGAACTCGAGCGCCTTGCTGCTCCAATACTAGATGCGGATATGAGATTGATTCCACTTGCCGAGGCTGCAACACTCAATGAAACCTCTAGTGGCTTAGCGCTGACTTTCGGTTTCGCTCTGGTCATTGTGTTTCTGGTTTTAGCCGCTCAATTCGAAAGCTTTCTGAGCGCCTTGATTATCATGTTCACAGTACCTCTGGGACTAGCCAGTGCTGTGTTCGCACTGTATTTCTCAGGCACCAGTTTCAACATTTACAGCCAGATAGGCTTGGTGCTTCTCGTGGGAATCATGTCGAAGAACGGAATACTGATTGTTGAGTTTGCTAATCAGCTTCGAGATGAAGGGCTGTCCGTGAAAGAGGCGGCTTTGCAGGCTGCAACAAGAAGACTCCGACCCGTCACAATGACCATGTTCTCCACAGTGCTGGGTGGAGTGCCTCTTGTTTTAGCATCAGGAGCTGGTGCAGAAGCACGGATCGCCTTGGGCTGGGTCATCGTTGGCGGGTTGGGTATGGCGACTCTATTCACCCTATTCCTGACTCCTGTTGCTTATCAATTATTAGCTGGATTTTCTGCTCCCAAAGTTCAGAGCGATAAACGACTTGCCGACGAACTTCAACAAGCCACAGCACTATAAACTACATTCGTCGGCACACGCTTAGCACCAACAAAGTCAAATGGATTCACTATCTCAGATAGTTCTGGGCGCATCGGTTGCGCACCTGTCACTTGGCTCAAAGTTAGGACGAGGAGCCCTGCTAGTAGGGGCCGCCCTCGGAACACTGCCGGACTTGGATGTACTCATCCCGTATGACGGAGCAATCGCCAACTTCACCTACCATCGAAGTTTTAGTCATTCATTATTTATATTGACACTTGTTAGTTTCCCCATAGCCTGGATGTGTCAAAACTTCTACATACGTTTCTGGCAGTCTAAGGTAATCCCCTATTCACAATGGTGGCTAGGATGCTGGTCGGTTTTAATCACCCATCCACTTCTGGATGGATTTACGATATACGGCACACAACTACTTTGGCCGCTAACAACACCGCCCGTAGCATGGGGTTCGGCATTCATTATCGATCCCTTGTACACAGTGCCGCTACTCGTAGGCGTAGTGATTGCGTACAGAAAGTCCTGGGTGGTAGCAAAACCATTTGTTATTAGCGGCCTGGCAATAAGTAGTTGCTACTTAGCCTGGACACTATTCGCTCAAATGCATATCAGGCAATTGGTAGAGGATAATCTGAGAGACACACAGGTAAATGCAAGTCGTATCTTGATTGCACCCTTTCCCTTTTCCTTGTTGTGGCGCGTTGTCGTCATCACAGATTCACAGTACCTAGAAGGGTATAGCTCATTGCTTGATAACTCAAAAACGCTAAAACTCGACAGTTATAATAACGGTAAAGTTGAATGTGCCATATGGCTTACACACGCCCCTATTCAACGACTGGATTGGTTTACGGAAGGCGCATTTGCTCTCTCAGTACAGAACAATCAACTGATTGCCTCTGACTTGAGGATGGGAATAGAAGATGACTATGTTTTCGAGTTTGAAATTGCCGAATGGGAAGACGGAAACTGGCAAGCCATAAAGACTCGCCAGCGTCCTGTCGATATTAACGGCGCAAGAATGAAATTGCTGTTCAATCGTATTGTCGACTCGGAAATAGATCTGGCCCCGTTGGATAATAACTTACGAACCGTTACCACCAACTGCGAGCCTGGCGGGTAATTCATTAACGCCTTTCGCCAGATTACCTAAATGACCCACTAATACGACGACCTACCCGGGATAGGTGAATCTGTCTCAAGTAAAGCACAAAGGTCAATAACAAGAGCGCCCACCATACGAGTGCACCTCCACCTGACTTACCTTTCGCCGCAAAGTTAGTAGTCGCATCTTCGACAGTCACAATTATTGAGCTTGTGACAGCGTCACCATTGAGGTTGGACGCGTCTGCCCAAATACCTACTGAGTATAAGCCAGTCGCTGCGGGGGTGATGCCAAAATCTAATGATATCTGAGCATCTGAAGCGATCATCTCATAGCTGCATTGAATTTCAGTGATGCCAATGCATTCGACTGGCAGACTGCTCATTATGAGCCCAGCGGGAATACTGATACTCAATTCAACATCAGTGGCAGCACCAGGACCGCTGTTGCGTGCTACAGCGACAACACGGGTTTCAATATTACTCTGCCAAGCAAGGTTAGAGTCTGACAACTGCAACGTCAGAGCACTTAAAGAACTCCCATCATCTGTCACATTGACACTTTGCTTTGCAGCGTCATTATTCTGAACCCCATCAACACTGCTCGTGTCTATGAATGCAGAAATTTCAAGCGTACCGCTTTGCAGAGGCTCCAATGTGAATTCATATTCTATATTGCCCTCTTCCCCAGCCCACGATGGAGAAACTGTACCCAATTCACAACTAATGGAAGTTCCACTGATTTCGCAGCCTTCATGAAGTTCCGTGACATTCCATTGAGTTCCGATTCCCTCTGCAACGCTTAACATGACATTAGAAGCGCTGTCATACCCATCATTATTGCGAACAATAATAGATACCATTACTGACGAGTCCAAGCCAATTTCAGCTTGACTGACAGCTGAACTCACCGCCATATCTACAACATCATCAACGTTCTCCAGACTACCATCGACACAAGTAATGTCATCACTGTCCGTCGGACTGCAGATACGCATGTTTTCAGAAAGATCCTTTATCAGCATGATCCTGTCCGCTTCAAAGCCATCTTCGCGAGGCGTTAGCTTGAAGGTGTTCTGACCCGCTTCAGGGACCGTAATCCAGATGGTTTTTTTGGCACCACAGGCACCAGCGCCACCCGAATTACGTTGTCGACCTGACCACTGCCATCCTTGACCTGCAGTACAGAATTGCATTCGTCTTCCACTGTCAGGCCAACTGTCATTTATTCCTACATGTATACCGTTGTCTTCAGTGCCTGTCGAATAGGCTCGGATATGAACATAGTACCTACCAGCTTCGGGGAAGTTCATCGTGTATTGGGCCTCTGGCCCATCACCTGGCTCATGCCAAATCGCAGTTGGCGGCCCAAATTCATCTTCATGGGTTACACGCATGTCTGGTAACAGTTCAATATAAGCGCCCCCAACAGCACCATCTGAATGATTATCATCAGGATCATTTTCCTGCTCTGGTGTACTGGCATTCATCAATACCCAACGTTCAGCGCGGCTATCATCAGATTCCGCCTCAAACACCAGTGCAATGTAATCTTCAGTGACTCGCTCATCTGCTGATACACCGGCAATCAGTACAACTTGTAACAGCGCACTCCACACAGCAAGGGACAAAAGCCTAGAGATTCCCAAAACCATCAACCGCAGCTCCATGTTTACCTAAATTGAAATAACGCCATATAGCTAAAAGATATCGGCAATTTCTTGAATTTTGAGAGTCGACTCGTTCAGGTTTCTAGCAGGTCAATACAGGCTAATCATTGCGGCTAGTTCATTCGGCGAAGAGCCAGGATAATTGGCAGACCAAGAACAACCTAAACCACACACCTTTCCAGGCTCACTACTTCCGCGGGTAACGACTAGTCAGCATAATCACGGCAAACAGCCTTAGTCTGAATAGAAAACCCTTTCTAACCATATCCGATTCAAGTAGGTAGGAAAAACTGCGCAGACGTGATTGTTTGAAGCTCAGGTAGTGTCTAAATGATTCCATCTGCTTCCAATCGTCGACATCTAAATCAGGAAACTTTTCTGCGTTATCCAATAGATTGTTTAACGTGTGAAGTCGAGTATCTTCCTTAAACGGAAGTTTGAAATCCCGGCTCCACAGTTTTTTCCAAGTTGCATTAGACAATACAGCTTGGTAGCCCTTACGCATGGAACTGGCAGTGTTACTCGCATTCTGCGTATGTAAACGGTAATTCACCATAGGTACATCTAGCATCGCTCGATGACCATACAACTCGGCCAACAGAGCTATCCAGTAATCGTGAACATGAAGCTGATCAGGGAAAGGCAAACACAACTTTGCCATCGCTTGATTCATCAGAACAGTGTTTCCCATTACTCCATTCTCACCTAGAATTATTCCTAGATTCCGATGACTATTGATGCGGTAGTGTCTGAAAGCTAAAAACGACTGGTGAAGTAACCGTCCATCTGCATCGATAAGACGAAGGTCGGAATGAATTAATAGCGGTACATTCATACCGTGATTTCTCTCCAGTTCAGCCATCTTGCGCATACCACAAGCGACACGTCCTTTTTCCCAGATATCATCCTGATCAGACAATGCAATATAGGATGCCCCAGATTCTAAAGCCCGGTTAAGCGTTGCCTCAAAGTTACGGACATAGCCCTGGTTGCTTGCTTGTATTACTAGCGAATCTACCTCAGGACGCAGTAAATCAGACAGTCGCTTGGCGGTACCATCAGATGACAGATCATCAGATGCGAAAATGGAAACGGATTGTTCTTGCGCTAGAAGAGAATTAATCTGCTCATCCAGATAGCAAGTCCCATTGTATGTGCACAGGACGACCGCGACTTCTGCGGCAGATGAGTGTTTAGGTACGGATTGGGACATATAAGTGATTCAGCAATTAAAAGGCCATGATGGGTCATTCAATACGCGATGGCCCACTCCTTGCACCAAGTAACCCCATCAATGTGGTCTGATAAGTGATTGATGGCACATCATCAATTGGGTTTTTCATCAATGGCACATATCACAATCAACAGTGGATCTTAGCTTGTAATAATGTGGTCTCAACGCTTAAATTCTGGTTCCACTATGAGCCCAACTAAAACCCTGACGTCTGCTAGAGTCAGACTACGTACTTGGGCCAAAATTTTCAGTAACAATAAGTTTTCTAAAAATCAAGCAATGAGAAACTCTGGCAGCACAGATGCAAAATCTGGAGCGAGTGTTACTCCTGCCGATCACGCAAACAGTATTCGATACTTTGCCAATCCAGGCCCTAAATTCGAAAGTCGGTGTACACCTGACGCTCCGGCAAAAAACACCATAGCCAAGGCTGTTGCCTTCTATCTTCCCCAGTTTCACACCTTCGAACAGAACGACTCTTGGTGGGGAGACGGGTTCACCGAATGGAGGAACGTTTCAAGAGGCACTCCTCGCTTTCAGGGGCATTATCAACCTCGCATACCCAGAGATCTCGGATTCTATGATCTAACCAACGTCGACACTCTCAGGGCGCAAGCTGCTCTAGCCCGGGCAGCAGGAATCGAGGCATTCTGTTTTTACTACTATTGGTTCAATGGCAAACGCCTGATGGACAAACCTCTGGACCTTTTTGCAGAAAGCAATATAGATCAGGAATTCTGCATCATGTGGGCAAACGAGAATTGGACTCGTCGTTGGGATGGCAGAGAAAATGATGTCCTTATAGCGCAAGACTATTCGCTGGAAGATGAAGACGATTTCCTAGCAGATACCGCAAAATACATGACGCACCCTCGTTACATGAAAGTCCAGGGCAAACCCTTGTTCATTCTGTATCGAGCATCACTAATTCCTGACACTGCACAAACATTAACCCGGTGGCGAAAAAAATGGGTGACAGATCATGGGATAAAACCCATCATCTACATGGTACAAAGCTACCTTGATAGAGATCCCTACGCTCTCGGTTGCGATGGTGCTATTGAATTTCCACCACACAAAGTTTCGCGTGACCTAAAACGCAGAAATCGCGAACATCTGACATTTGATAAAGACTATAACGGACAAATCCGAGCGTATAGCGATGTCGTGTCAAAATCCCTTAATGAAACTGCCCCAGGCTATCCGCTAATTAAAACGGTATCTCCCTCCTGGGATAATGACGCTCGTCGAGAGGGTAGCGGTGTGACTCTTCAAGGTTCAACACCTACGGCTTATGGAAAATGGTTATCAGGCGCAATCGAGTTCGCTAAAAATCATCCTGTAGACAAAGAACCGTTGGTGTTTATCAATGCTTGGAATGAATGGGCTGAAGCCGCATATCTGGAACCCGATGTCCACTACGGACACGCTTATCTGAATGCAACATACCGTGCTTTGAAAAAAACATCAGAAACAGGGATGACAACTGACCCAAGAAAGCTTCTGCTTATTGGCCATGACGCACACGCAAATGGTGCTCAAATGCTTCTTTTGGCGCTCGCTCGTTACTACCAGGAAGAAATGGGTCTAAATATCGAGATCCTGCTAAAAGCAGGTGGTGCCCTGCTGCCACAATATCAGGCAATCGCACAAACGACGGTACTGGAAGATGTGGTGGACAGAGATCTGGCTGACTGGTTTAGATCTACCGGTAGCCGGTGCGCCATATTTAACACCAGCGTTACCGGCGACTTACTATCCACTGCCAAAGAGGCAAACATTATCAGCCTTTCATTGGTTCATGAACTTCCAGAATTAATTAACGACTTCGAACTACAGCCCCATATTCATTCTATCGCCGACCTTGCAGATCACGTCGTGTTCCCATCTACGCTAGTACGCTCTGGATTTGAATCCTTCGAACCGGTCATCAGAAACTCCATCTCCATTCAGCCACAGGGTCTCTACAAAAACATTAAGGCTAATAACCAGGATAGAGATTCCATCAGAAAAAAACTAGGAATGCGGAGTACTGACACTCTCGTTCTCAATGCTGGATACGCTGATCATCGAAAAGGTTTCGATTGTTTTGCCTCAGCAGCAGCAAGAATTGTCGCAACTGATCAAAATGTTCATTTTTGCTGGGTGGGCAAGCGTTCGAAAAAAATGTCTAAATGGCTCAAAACTAACATCAATAAAGAACTTAAAGGCAAACTGCATCTCATGGATTTCACCGATGAAATATCGCCTTGGTTCGCAGCAACCGATTGCCTGTATTTGAGCTCAAGGGAAGATCCGTTTCCAAGCGTAGCACTCGAAGCCATGAGCTTGGGCATCCCAGTGGTAGTGCACGCGGGCGCAACCGGATTCGATTCTGAACTTCTGGCATTTATGGAAACTGTTGCAATAGAGAACCACACACAAATCGACAATGCCATTCTCAACACTCTGCTTTCTGATACTGATAGACAAAAAAAATCTCGCCAGCAATTTATTGAAAAGCACTATCGATTAGAGGACTATGCGAAAAAACTCGTAGGGTTGCTTGGCCTGACTTCGTCATCAGCTCACCCTTCGGTCTCTTCCGGAAAACCAATTACTAGGCCTCTCGATATTTCTCCTGACATTTTTTTGTGAATCTGTAAACTGAACGGTTCCGCATTAAGATCTGTTCAGTATAAATGACTCAACGTAGCGTTTTAATCACTGGCTGCTCCTCCGGAATCGGATTGGATGCTGCCAGGACCCTGTCATCTAGAGGTTGGCACGTTCTGGCCACCTGCCGTAAGGAGAGTGATTGCGAACTATTGCGTGCTGAAGGACTAGAATCGTTTCCTCTTGATTACGACGATTCACAAAGCATATCGCAAGGTGTTCTCCACGCCTTGGAGCTCACAAACGGCAAACTCGATGCCTTATTCAATAACGGTGCTTATGCTATCCCTGGGTTAGTCGAAGACTTACCACGAGGTGCTCTGCGTGCGATATTCGAAACTAATCTGTTTGGCCAGTTCGAATTAATCAACGGAGTGTTACCTATCATGCGTAAGCAGGGGCACGGCCGGATTGTTAACTGTTCGTCTGTACTTGGTTTTGCAGCTCAACCTTTCAGAGGTGCCTACAACGCTAGCAAGTTTGCCATGGAAGGGTTAAGCGACACATTGCGATTAGAGCTTAGCGATTCGCCTATACAAGTTATTCTGATAGAACCAGGCCCCATCAAAACATTAATTCGACAAAATTCAATTGCACCGTTTGAACGCTGGGTGAATTGGAAATCCTCTCATCAGCGCGAACGCTATGAAAACGAACTCTGCCCCCGATTGTACACGCCTGCTAATATAAAGAACAAGTTCGAACTGCTGCCAGATGCAGTTACAGAAAAACTGATTCATGCTCTTGAAAGTACACGGCCACGTCCACGATACTTCGTCACAACTCCTACGTATTTAGCTGGGTTTTTCAAACGAGTGTTGAGCACTCGGTGGTTCGACAGAGTGTTATCACGCTAGCAGGCCACGCGGGTAATTCGATGATCCGCTACTGAGTTTTACCCTGCTCGTTTTGCCTCTCTCGATACCAAATAAACAATCCACTTGAAACAATGATGGCCGTACCGATGATAGTTCGCTGATCAGGTGGTTGACCAAACACGACCCAGCTGAGGATTGCTATGTAGATAACCTGGGAATACACCGTCGGGGCAAGTACGGATGCCTCAGCCATTTGATGTGCACGTGTAAGCACGGAATGACCGATCATTCCAAGGGTGCCAATCATTGTCAGTAAAAACCAGGTATGAAAACTGTCAGGCCATTGCCAGACGTAAAACGCAAGAGGCGCGAGCAATACTGTCGCAATTCCTGAGACATAGAATTGTACTGTAGAGTTTTCATCGACACCGGCGATCACCCTGCTCATCACAAAGTAGCCGCTGGCACACAACATAGCTCCTATCGCCAAAAAGACATGAGGATCGAATCGCTGTCCCCAGGGTTCTAAAATAACAAGCACGCCCAGAAATCCAATAAAAACAGCAAGCAGTCGTTTCATACCCACCTTTTCTCCCAGAATGGGAACACTGAGCAAGCAAACCGTTAACGGTACTACAAAAAATATCGCTATCGTTGTAGTCAGTGGCAGGTATTGGAGTGCGTTGAAGTTCAATGCGGTCGAGCACAACAGGAACATCGCCCTTACAACTTGCAAACCTGGCTTATTTGACTTTGCGATTCCAATTCCATGCTTGGGCATATATACAACAACCGTACACAGGAAGTGACCAAAGTAGCGTAGCCATACAACCTGAAATACAGGAACTGCCGCACTGACGAGCCACTTAGCAGTGGTGTCCATGCCAGCAAAGCACAGGAATGCCAGCAACATGAGTAAGTAGGCGAATGTAAGTTGCGACACGAATTATGGGCTGTCCAGATTTAAAAAAAGAAACCACATAAACTACAACCGCTTTGGCAGGAAGCTTGTGGAAATGGCGGATGAGAAATGCATGAGCGCAAGTACGAAAAAGAATACATGAAATGGGAACACCACGAGTACTGCACTAACTAACAAGGGCGTCAATAACTCTGACGCCTCTCGCCAAGTAGAGAATATCGTAGTCATCGCCACACGCTCATGAGTCTTGACGTTTCTCAGAAACGGAATATTACCCAAAACATCGAGCAATACTCCACCCAGAGCACCCGTCACCCAAAACACCAACCCCCAAGGCGTAGGATCACCCAGAAATCCTAATCCAACCAGACTCAGACCCGTGATGGTAAGCCCCGTATATATCACCTGCCGTGTGCCGAAACGGTTTGAAGCGCGGCGTATAACCGGACTGAGAAATAATAAACCCGATACTCCTGAAAGAAGCACTCCAGCCGACCAAACCGGAAGGCCAGCTTCGATGACGTAGATCGGACCGTAGATGTACAAGGTTACCCAAAAACTCGACCGACTCAACGTTATGCCATAGGCGATCCGAAGCCGCTTTTGTCCCGAGTACCTTTTTATGGATTGCCACGGATTCTTGGCTTGCGACTTAGCTTTGACCACCACCTTGTTGTCGCCCAGGCGAAGCTTCCAAAAGTATCCCAACATCAGGGTTGCAGCGATAGCAGAAAAGACGAAAGGCAGATTAAAATGCCCATGCTCAACCAACCATGAACCGGCAAAAGGACCCACTACCCAAGCAGCTCCAGCATATTGCATTCGACGGGACTCATTGAGTGTCAATTCCTTTTTTCCAATGTAATCCAAAATGTACAGCGACATACACACGGTATATATCGATGCTGCCGCAGAACGTAGCCCTATTCCCAATGGCAGAAGAACAGTTGAACGAGTAAACAGGAAAAATGCAGCCACAATCAGAATTCCACCACCCAAGGTGACAAGCCAACGACGCCCTATCAGTCGCTCCAGCGTCCCCAGATTCAAGGTGATACACAGCGTCAATACACCCGCAATTAGATAGACCAAGGCTACATTTTCTTTGCTGCCGAGTGTTTCCAGCGCTGCCAGAGGCACGATACTAACAAGCACCGACCGGGAGAATCCTTCAATGGCGGACAATCGCGCCAGGTTAGTACTGGTGTTTCCATGTAGCTGCGTAAGCGCTAACGGTCGACGATGGAACATGAGTGATTTATTAAGAGGTAGTCAGAAAATTAAGTGGGATTTATGGAGGGTATTTGCAACTCTCATGCAAGACGTATAGCAGCACGCTCATGCATGGCGCTAGTAAGTGTTCAGATTACGGCGTATTGCGTCATATTCTGAATAGTCGAAGTCGCTCTTGCCAGCAGCGTCAAGGTGTCAGACAATCTCTGCAACGAAAACACTGAGGCCACCGAATATGTTTTCAAAAAAAACGGCCAAATTTCTGAACGATCTGTCAAAAAACAATAACAGAGACTGGTTCAATACCAACAAGCATCGTTACGAAGACGATGTGCGGACACCGGCACTTGAATTCATTGAGTCAATGACACCGGCTTTACATCGAATATCGCCCTTCTTCGATGCCAGCCCTAAAAAGGTCGGTGGCTCATTAATGCGTGTCTATAGAGATACTCGTTTTGGCACAGATAAGACCCCCTATAAAACAAATATCGGAATTCACTTCAGGCATATCCGGGCCAAGGATGTACACGCCCCAGGTTTCTACCTTCACATAGAGCCAAAGGAAGTGTTTTTCGGGGCGGGAATATGGCGACCAGAAAGTAGCTCACTTAAAGGAATTCGAACTCTGATTGACGAGCATCCAAAGGAATGGCTAAGTCTCAAGAAAAAATTGACGACTAAAAGCGACTTTTCATTGCAGGGTAATTCTCTGAAAAGACCACCAAAAGGCTTTGCTACTGAACACCCCCTCATTGACGATTTAAAGCGTAAAGACTTCATTGCAGTCTGTCCTCTGCCGATAGATTCTATTCGTGCTGATGATTTATCGAAGCAGATTGCAAAGCTTATGCGAAAGTCATCCAAACTCATGGAATTCTTGTGCACTGCAGATGATTTGATGTACTAACTGGGTTGCTCTTTTTTACCTCATTTTCCTACTACCCGCTGTGTCACAGACCTGTATCCGTTTCACAGAATCAACTTTTGAATTTATCACGAAAACACCCGTAGATCATATGCCTTGGGGGTTTCCAGAATATGCACGGTATTTCCTGTTTTCAATCGATTGACACCCACTATAATTCAAGTATCGTTAGCTTTCCCCTTAGCCCGTCAATGTGCTCGAGTTCTCTATTTTATGCGTCTCATTCAGTCCAGCTTTTTGATGATCCTTCTGTTGTCCTCAGGTTTTTATTCTGCAAACGCCGATGAGACCAATGCAAATTACTGCGCCGTCAGCACCGGGAAAACTGGTTCATTAGGCGGTGCACGTGCCCTTTTTGAGACTAGTTGCACAAATTACGAACTGTTGGACTGTGACCCAATTCGTGGAGGTGGCTGGCAGTGTTCTTCAGTTGTAATTGGCGCAAACGCACCAGGGGGTGTGAGCGCAGGCAACCAGACACAACCCAACAACAATACAACTGCCAATGCTGACACTGAAGACAGCGCTACCACCGATGAGGCGGTCACACAAATCACAGCAGCGGAGATCGTTTTACCGCCCCTTGAACCTGTCGCTCAATCCAGTGATTCTGGTGAGTGCTATGTGGTTGCAACAGGCCTTGATCAATCAAAAATAGTTTTCGCCCAGCAGTGCGTCAATTATCAGCGTAACGATTGCGATCCTTTGGGTCGCAATCGTTGGGTATGTAGCTCAGCGAATATAAGCAGTACGCAGCGCTATGCCGAAGCAGTCGATAGCACTCCAGCCGTCGCCGAAGACGATCAGAGTGAGAATTTCGATACAAACAATCAGCCAGATAACACGGCACCCAACAACACAGACACTCAAAGCCAGCCAGACAATGGCTCTCTAACTAATACCCAGATTGGTCGACTAGGCTCTAATGATCTACTCGTGCTGCACTATGATAATTGTCCGGATAAAGACGATGGCCATGCAATTCCTGCTGGTAAATCAGTGGTCGAAAAATACGATATAAATAATATTCTTGCAGTGAACGGCACGTGCGGAAATAGTATTCGAAACCGGTTTAATAGTGACAGCAATGCGGTAATGAAAGCAGCGTGGGGAACTGAATATTTGGACGCTGATAGCCAGCGTACAACAGCTACCCAAGTGTCTGCCACACGCTGGGCAAGCACACTCTCTAACGGCGCAGATGTCTGGGTTGCAGAAGGTGGACAATCAGATTTCACCGCTGATGTGGTTCGACAAATAGAAACTCGCTACTCAAACATCGATTTGAAGCGCATACACGTGATCCAGCACAGTGCTGGAAGTACAGCCTATAATGAAAAGTTTACCGATAACGCCAACCTGTCTTACTTAAAAAACAAAACTAGCTACCAGCCTGTCGCGAACGGCAACGTTGGCAGTAACGGAACAGCTGATTTAAACCAGCAATCGTTCTACTTCGTCAGTACTGCCCGAGCCAGCCGTTTTAGCGCAGAATGGAACGCAGGATTTCAGTATCTTCAACCCGATTGCAGTGCCCGAACCGAGAATTGCAAACTGGATTTCAGCGATACTGTGGAGCTGCTTTACATTGTTGATGACAACCGCACTCAAAACGTCAACGATTTCGCCAAAAAATATCTCAATTGAATCCTTTGAACCTTCATCCAAGACTCGAAGCAGACACAAGCCCGGTATGTGCAACGAGCAGTGCGCAAATCAGGCTAATGAACGATTGTCGATGGCCCTGGATAATTCTGGTACCCGTTCAGGCAGATATTGAAGAACTTCACGATTTAACACATTCACAACGAGAGAGCTTTATCTCGGACGTAAATCAAGTCAGTAGAGTTGTACAGATCTGCACAGGATGCCAAAGCGTCAATATTGCAATGCTAGGCAATGTCGTCTCTCAACTGCACTGTCATGTTATTGCAAGAAATCCGGGAGATCCTAACTGGCCAAATCCTGTTTGGGGGTTCAATTCAGTCGTACCCTATGATGAGAGTGAACATAAGATTCAAATGCTCATAAACGCCATCCAGAAATCATTTTCTTAGAAAACTCAGAGGGCAAGGTGAATCGCCTCCAAAGTTAGATAACGCACCAAACAGTGGATTCATCAGGCTGAACTCTCCAGCCGATTAGACAGAAGAGGTAATACACTGCCCAGTTACACTACCCTTCAACCGGTGTAAACGGTAGAGTAGTCATGTCCCCGACAGCCACCAACCGTTTGATGAGTGCTCCCAATCTAGACACAACACTAGTCAGCCATCTTCTTGACGCGATAGCAGCCGATATTCTCCCAATGACTGAGAAATCAGTGATGCTTGGGAATAAAATATTCGGGGCAGCCTTACTAAAAAAATCTGACCATAGCACCTATCTGGCTGAAACCAATAACGAGATGGAAAGCCCGCTTCACCATGGGGAGATGCATCTGCTGAAGCGCTATTTCGAATTGCCTGCAAATAAGCGTATGGCGCCTTCAGAATTGCTTTTTCTAACCACTCATGAACCGTGCAGCCTCTGCCTATCCGCGATTACCTGGAGCGGCTTCGATAATTTCTACTATTTTTTCAGCCATGAAGATTCTCGTGATAAGTTCGATATTCCACATGATCTGAAAATTCTTAAAGAGGTGTTTGACGTGGAGCCTGGTCAATATTGCAAAAGCAATGCGTTCTGGAACAGTCACGGAATCCAGTCCTGGTTCAAGGGCAATGAAAATACGCTGTCTGTGGAGACACGCAGCTTGATAAATGAGAAAATCCTACGGCTGAAGGACAGCTACGCCGTTCTTTCCAGTCAGTATCAGTCCGGAAAATCTGAAAATCAGATCCCGCTTAATTGAATGTGTGTAAACCGTGGAGCCATTGACCGTCAACATTAAGCCCTCACAGCGACACCTACGCCATTTGACATGGCTCGGTTGTATGTGCGGGCTGAGGAACAATTAGCGTGTCTACACCTCTTCCAGCAATCATAGGTGTATGCCTACTTGCAATAATGGCAATTCAATCTGCAGGAACCAGTAGTGCAGAGACGTCAATTACCGTTGCCGACGCGTCTCTGGGTGCCGCATTCTACCCAGACGGATCCTGCTTATTGACCGTGGATGTGCTGGTCCAGTCTGGCAAAACCATCATTGACGCTGACGTCGACGATGTAGGGTCTCGCATGCTCATCCATTGCGATACTAAAGAGGGTCGCAGGCTAACCCTACTAGCCCGTGGTGATGCGCTCAACGTATCCCAACGGGTCCCACTGTTGACTCGAGAACAAATTCAAGAAGGCAAATTCGGAATGATCGCTTGGCTCACGCGAAGTGGCGTGCATTATGCCGATGACAGTGCTCCCAGACGATACGTCATCGCCGGTAGCGTCATTTTACGCAAATCACCACCAGTTGCAGCAGCTGGCTTTGCACTGCACGCGCAGCGCAGACCATTTGCGCAGGTAAACGGTGTTCTCGAACCCATCGTCAAGTCGGATAGCCTAATTCAGCAAAAACCAGCACCTTTGGAAAATCTGGTAGAGCCTACTGAGGGCTCCGGCTCAACCAGCGACTAAAGATAGCCTTATTCAAGCACTACCTTTGTCATTGCAAATTAATTTCTGACAGCCCCACCCTCGTGTAGCAAGCCATTAATACGAGCCCGGCTTTCGGGAGTTTTCGCAAGTCTGACAAAAGCCTCCCGCTCACGCCTATACAAATCCTGCTCACTGGCAGACTGCTCAGATCCATCCTCACTACAAATAATTGACGCAATTTGCATGGCAACTGTCTTATCGTGTGGATAAAAATCTTTTCTGGCAATGCCCTCGTCCATGAACACACTCATGCGCTCCAGTATGTCACCACCTGCCAACATGAATTCCGGCACTGGTTTGGCAATGTAATCCTCTGCAAGGTCAGATAGCTCCTTGATGGATCGCGTATAGAGTCGATCTCGATTCATTAGCTCAACATCGTTATCAGGTTTGTAGTACTTCAGTCGTTCTGCAGTTTTAGGAGAAGAGGCTGTAGCGCCGTATCCAAGATTCAGCCAGGCTTTCCAGGCTGCGGTATTCCAGTCACCAGTGGCTTCATACCATCGCAAGTAAGTTTCTTTGACACCACCACCCGATGGGATTAATCCGACTGAACTTTCCACCAGTCCAACCACACTATTGCTATGCATAACCAAACGATCACAGTGCAATAGCACTTCAAACCCACCACCAAGAGCTAGTCCCGAAGGTGCTCCTACAACAGGTACGTTGACGTATTTAAGGGCAGCTACAGCTTGTTGAAATCTGGCTAGAAATTGATCCATCCCGTGCCAATCAGATGCATCAATTTGTGCAAGAAATGCGTTTAGATCGACACCTGCCGAGTAATGTTGGGAATCATTGTGAACCAGAATGCCACGACCCGGATTCTCTGTAGCCTTGAGAACCATTTCCATTGATTCGTCGGTGAGTGCGTTGGCCTTGGAATGAAATTCAATAAGCCGAAAGTCATCCTCAATAGCATAAACACTGGCTGCACGATTTTTATAAAGTGGCTCTAACGTTTGCCTGGCAAGATGGAATCGAACAACGCCTTCAGGCAGATCAATAGGTTGATTAACACCATTAGCATGCTGTACTTGAAGCTCACCCGCAACGACTGAATAAAAAGCCTGGTCTCGCCGCAATGCGTCCGGCACATCAGCACCCGTCGCACTTAATAAATTGGCAACAGTCTCCGCACCGAGCGCATCAATCATCTCGAAAGGACCCCGAAGCCAATTGAACCC
This sequence comes from Granulosicoccus sp., assembly GCA_047634635.1. Taxonomy (GTDB): domain Bacteria; phylum Pseudomonadota; class Gammaproteobacteria; order Granulosicoccales; family Granulosicoccaceae; genus Granulosicoccus. The sequence goes on from JBLIIE010000003.1 coordinate 44,862, forward strand.
TAGCTTCATCGCATCATCAATGTCCTGAGCAGAATCACAAACATCACCTAACAAGCTTGCTGCGTAACCAAGAACTCTACCCAATACGTTTTGGCAAAACTGGGCTTCTAAATCATCTCCGAGTATCAGCTCTGAGAGCGGCTCCTGTCGATCGGCGGTTCGTTGCGCAGCAACCAATGCACGCATTGGAAGAGCTTCATTGGCTGGCGCATAACTACCCGCATGAAGTTGCCGCGCTAACCGTTCACCACTGTCACCAACTTTATAAAAACCTCCCAGACCTTTGTTTCCAGTTAAGCCTTCTGACACCATCGAATTGATCATGTCACTCTCAGCACCGACAGCATGAAATGCATCGTCGGGAGGCAGAATGCTGCGCAATGAACGCACAACATCGGACATAAGATCTATGCCTATCAAGTCATATAAACCGAAGACACCTGTTTTGGGTATGCCCATGGGCCTGCCCATCAAAGCATCAGCAGTCTCCACGGGTAAATTGAGCCTGAGTGCCTCATCAATGCCCACTTGCAACGCAAAAACACCAACACGGTTGCCCAGAAAGCCAGGTGTGTCGTTGCAGATCACGACGCCTTTCCCCAGCTCCCGATCATTAAAATCAGCGAGTGTTTGCATAACATCGTCGCGGGTATTTGTGCCACGGACCAGCTCCAGCAAGCGCATGTAACGAACTGGATTGAAATAGTGTGTAATAGCAAAGCGCTGACGAAAATCCTCAGGCATGGTTTCCACCAACAAACTGATGGGGATAGTCGACGTATTGGAGGTCACAATGCAATGAGCTGGAACAACATCATTTAGCCGCTGATACAGATCACGCTTAATGTCCAACCGTTCAACAATAGCCTCGACCACCCAATCAGCATTCGCCAATTTTTCGAAATCGTCGCGAATATTGCCAACCGTGATTAAATCCGCAGCGCTTTTATGCATCAACGCGGGGGGATCTGATCGCAAAAGTCGCTGCACAGCAGCTTCGCTGACCGAATTATCAGATTCTTCACCCGGCAGATCCAGCAGCAGAACCGAATGTCCTGCGTTGGCAATTTGGCCGGCGATGCCAGCGCCCATGGTGCCGGAACCAATAACAGCGATTTGCTTAAACATGATGTGACAGTCGTCTATTTGTGTAGGGCGATTATACCGCTGGTATCAAGTCTAACTGTTCAAAATCAAACGGTAGAGTAGATACTCGAGCAGTGGATACAGATCCATCAGCCATCAACACCTCTATAGTTTCCTGACTGGCAAACGGCTCCTCAAGCATGGCTGTCGCCAGCTGTACTCGGTATCGAACCGAATAACATTGGGACCCAAGACAGCTTGTCAAATCACCTTGGCATGTAATGGCTTCTTCAGATGAGTATTTAGAGGCGTTTCGTTCGGCGTCTGAAACAAGGAATGGCCGCTCAGCCAAGGGCTTAGCTACCTCTGAGCGTGGAAGAATTATGCCCATCAGACGCCTAGCGGGACCAGCCACCTGTTCAGCTCGCAACGCTTCATGCGAAAGTGAATCTAGATCTTTGTCGAGTGACACAAAACCACCCAGGCCCGCTTCGAGCACTGAATGCCGTCCATCCATATCATTGCCAAAAGCCAGGAGTCCGTTTTCAATCCGTTCGATGATATTGGGACAACCGGGCCGGACATTCAGATCCTCACCTTTTGCAAATAATTCATCGTACAAAGATTGACCCAAATCGATGTCATCGACATAGATTTCAAATCCGCCCTGCTTACTCCAGCCAGAACGCGCCACAATAAACTTATGACCGCGATAGTTCATTCGAACATACCGAAAGAAACGAATATTCTTGACCTCATCTCCAAAGACGCGAGCCATAAGCTCTTCAGCCAATGGTCCCTGAACCGCCAACGGCCACACATCCGGTTCGTCAATCTGGACATCCAAGTTAGCCCCACGAGCTAACCCCTTCGCCCAAAGAATCACATCGGAATCTGAAATGGATAACCACCAATGATCATCAGCTAATCGTATGCCAACCGGGTCGTTTATCAATTTGCCTTTCTCATCAGCCAGTGGCAAGTAGACACAGCGGTCTAGTGCAACGCCTTCGACTGCCCTGGGAGTCATCCATTGAACGAGCCGAGTGGCATCAGGACCCTTGATACTGACTTGACGCTCAACAGCAACATCCCAAACCTGAACAGCTTCACTCAGATGCCAATAGTCCCGCTCAAAAGAATCAAATTCTGTTGCCAGCAGCATATGATTGTAAACGGTAAACGCTCTCGCTCCTTTCTCAATTGAGCGAGAGAAAAAAGGCGACTTTCTCAAGCGCCTGGACAATGCTAGATTGGGAGCGATATACATAGCTATGCACTTTGGTTAATTCGTGCGCGATGGTAACCAAAGTCGTGAAGGTAAACTATTCCAGACTCGTCAGGTTCTTTCCTTTTCGAGACTAATTTCCATTTGTGGGAAAGGAATCTCAATTCCCTCATCATCAAATCTCTGTTTTATCTTCTCGTGAAGATCAAAATGAAGGGGCCAGTAATCCAAAGATCTGACCCAGGGCCTAACTGCCAGATTGACCGATGAATCAGCGAGCGCTAAAACACCGATCTGGATGGGTTTCTTGGCATCCAACACACGCTCATCGCCTTCCACAATTTCACGCAATATCTGCTTAACATGTTGTATGTCACTGCTGTAGGCAACACTGATTACCATGTCAAGGCGACGCGAATTCGATGTAGAGTAATTGACGATAGCGCCACCCATAATATTAGAATTGGGAACCGTTATAGTTCGCTGATCGGGCGTCACAAGGGTGGTACTGAAAACGGTAATTTTATCAACTGTGCCTGAAACACCACCTGCTTCAATGTAGTCACCGACTTTGCAAGGCCTGAAGGAAACCAGCAACACACCTGACGCAAAATTCGACAACGATCCTTGCAACGCCAATCCGATGGCCAGACCCGCAGCGGCAATGACAGCGACAAATTGTGCAGTTGGGATCCCCAACTGCGTTAGCGCTGCAATAGAAATTAGCAGCAACAAGACCACGTAAAGAATATTGGTGACGAAACCACCCACTGTGGGGTCAATTTCCCGCTGCTGCATCATTGAGCCAGCAATATTGACCACGCGCCTTGCAATCCATTTACCGATAAAAAAAATAGTGAATGCAGCGAGTATTTTCAGCCCGTACTCAACCGCCAACATCGGCCAACTCTCAAAATATTCCAGCCAATTCATGGGTACATCACCTCAAACTACAAAACGTTAATCCACTACTGTACTCATAGCTACGAAAGTGGATGTGTGAGCCACGAACGGCAAAGCCGAGAGCTTCTCACCTAATACTAGTCGAAATGCATTGATATCGGAGGTCCGCACCTTAACCAGGTAGTCAAACGGACCAGCTATAAGATGCATTTGCTCTATTTCTGCAATTTGCCGGGCCGCATCAGAAAACGAATCTAGCGCCGAGAGCTTGGTGTCTGTAAGCTTCACCTCAACAAACGCGACATGACCCAGGCCAAGTTTCTCACTGTCGACTATGGCTTTGTATCCAAGAATATACCCATCGGATTCGAGTTTCTTAACCCGTGCAGCACACGGAGTTTTCGTCAAGCCCACTCTCGAGGCCAACTCTGTAAGTGTAATTCGGCCTTCAGTCTGTAGGATTGAAATGATGGAACGATCGAATTGGTCGAGCATGCTGATCCCCGTTGGTACTCCATAGTCAGCATACCTAATAATCAACATATTTTAGTGCTTCTTAGCGTTACTTAACCAAATACTGGACTAATGGACTATGAATCCGGCAATTGCCACGACAAATCGTATGCTCGTTATCGGTGCTGTGCACCTGGATGACATCGCACAACCGGATTGCCCTCTGGTACCCGAAGCATCCAACCCTGTCACCTGGACACAAAGAATTGGCGGGGTGGCTGCAAACGCAGCCTGCGCGGCAGCTAGAATTCTGAATACCCCTACGAATAATCAAGTAGAAATAGTTGCAGCTGTTGGCGACGATGCTATCGCCTTGCAGCTAAAGCAAGCGCTTCATACCGCCGGTGTTGGAACACGATTATTTGAATTCCCAGGCGCACACACTGGTCGATACACGGCCATCATGACTAACGATGGTGAATTGCATATTGGCCTGGCTGACGTGTCTTTGGCCGAGCGTCTGGGAGAGTCCAATGATCACAAGATTGCAGAGTTAGACGCGTATCACGCAGTTTTAGTAGATGCAAACCTTTCAGAAAGTTACCTCAGGACAATTGCCACACAAACAAACCAGCTAGACGTATTGCTGACCGCAATGAGCGTCTCACCCATAAAGTCTCTGCGCCTACTTGGCATAGCTAAGCAGATAGACGTGCTATTTTGTAATCGCCGCGAAGCCCTATTCATGAATCCTCAATTACCCGCAAGTGCCAGTCTTAGCGAGTTAGCTGATGGTCTTTGTCAAGCCGGATTCACACAGCTCGTTCTCACAGACGGAGGCTCGCCACTTCTCGTACAAGACAAAATACAAAGAGTTCGCCTTAACGTCCCAGACGTGGAATCAACACAGAACGTTAACGGTGCAGGCGACGCCTTGGCAGGCGCCAGCTTCGCAGCCTGGAGCAACGGAATGAACCTGGTACAGGCAGTCCAGGAAGTTGGCCTTGCACAAGCTGCAATGGTCGTGAAAGGAGATCACACAGCTCTACAGATCAACTCTGCAGTTTCACAATAATCCTGTGTAGACTTACCCTTAGCGTTAACTATAACTAGCCCCAGACTTGAACTCATGAACTCATCAATTTTGCATATCAGCCCGGAAATCAAACTGGCTCTAGATGAAGGGCGCGGTGTGGTTGCGCTGGAAAGCACCATCATTACACACGGTATGCCGTTCCCTCAAAATCGTGACACCGCGCTACTAGTTGAACATGCCGTTAGGGCCAGTGGCGCCGTACCCGCCACCATAGCAGTATTGTCCGGGAAAATTGTGGTAGGCCTTGACGATCAACAACTTGAAGAGCTGGCAAAAACGTCCACTGCTATGAAACTGTCTCGGGCAGATTTAGCCATGGCAGTATCCACAAAAGCGGTTGGTTCAACCACTGTCGCAGCTACCATGATCATTGCAGCGCTTGCCGGCATAAGAGTCTTCGCCACAGGCGGCATTGGCGGTGTTCATCAGGGAGCCGAAAACAGCTTTGACATTTCTGCAGATTTACAGGAACTATCGCGTACCGCTGTCACGGTAATCTGTGCTGGCGCAAAAGCCATTCTCGACTTGCCCAAAACCCTTGAAGTACTGGAAACGTTAGGAGTTCCAGTGCTGGCCTACCAACAGGATGAGCTGCCTGCATTCTGGTCTCGAAATAGCGGATTGCAGGCTCCGTTGCGTGCTGATTCTGTCAGTGATATCGTCGCTTTTATACAGGCTCGCCAGTTATTGAATATTACAGGTGGCGTCCTGATTGCGAATCCGGTTCCTGTAGAACACGAAATTCCCCGCGAAGAAATGGACACGTTGATCAAACGTGCAATCGAAGAATCACATCAGGCAGGTATCACTGGTAAAGAGGTTACTCCATGGCTTCTGGGACGCATCGTTGAACTAAGTGATGGTAGAAGCCTGATCACAAATCAGGCCCTGATCACCAACAATGCAAGTCTTTCAGGCGAGCTTGCCAATCAGCTTGCAAATTCATTGTAATGAAAACCAGCGCGGATACATTGGCCTGACGTATCCGTTTTGCAAGGCAGGACCATAGAATACTTCCGCCTTGCGTTTCCAGGCTGTGTCCAGAGGTGCCGCACCGAAAGAGACATAGCGTATGTCTGCCGCCTTGAAGTTTATTCAACCCCTTCTGTTCGGCGTACTCCATCAACAGGGCATGCAAACGCTTGCCTGATAGGCATTCCAACTTATCTCAACACCTTGAGCATCCACCAAAGCAATTTTTTCTGGGTGTTGCAGAGCCTGAAACTCAACTAGCTGACAAATTCGTTGAATATCAGTAGCCTTCACTGCAAATGCTACTTGGGCTGCGCTTTATCAGTAAGCCTACGCTTTGGCACACGCTTGAAAACACCCGTTGCCGTGGCAATGATTCTGCCTTGTGCAGTCAGGAGCTGCCCCTCGACAAATTTGATCGACATACCACCACCAACTATTCTTCCAGTAGCTGTAAGCACATCACCTTTCTTCGCCGGTGCTAGAAATTGAGTATTAAGTGATACGGTCATGAACGGCACCCGGCCTGTTTCATCGGCAGTGAGACTTGCCGTAGCCCCCATCGCATTATCCAATACTGCACTGGCAATGCCACCGTGCAAGGAATCGTGACGGTTCAGGTGATGATCAGTCACTGTTAGTAAGCAGCGTGCCTTCTTATCATTCTGACTAACATCAAGCACATATCCTAATAGTGTCTGCGCACCCGTTTCATTGACAATGATGCCATCAGATTGAGTTGGAATCGTCATGATTTATGCCACTGCCAGATCAATGAAGCGTTCGAGATGATAATTGCAATCGCCAAACCGATGATCCATCATGACTAAGCGACGCACCAGGTGCGCGAGTTCATATTCCATGGTGATGCCAATGCCACCGTGCATCTGAATACTTTCTTCAGCCACCAGCTTTGCGACAGTGCCAATAAGATTTTTGCTTGCACTGACATGTTTTTCACGCATTGCCACATCACTAGCATCAAGATGCCCTGCAAGATTAATCAGTGCAGATTTTGCCTGCTCAATCTCTATCAGCATATCTGCCATTCGATGCTGCAGTACCTGAAACTTGCCAAGAGGCTGACCAAACTGTGTTCTGACTTTGAGATAATTAATGGTCAACTGACTGATACTATCCATCAATCCTACAGCTTCTGCGCATATAGCAAGAGTGGCAGTTGCTTGGACACGCTCAAGTTCAGGGTATGCGCAGCCTTCACGGCCAAGTAATAACGTCGCAGGGACGCAAACATTATCCAGTAGTATTTCAGCCGCGCGTCCACCAGAACTTAAAGCGTAATAACGCAGTTCCATACCTTGCATATTCTGAGGTAATAAAAATAGGCTAACACCATCCGTGTCTGCGTCACCACCAGATGTTCTTGCGCTAACAATTATATTATCAGCCACCTCTGCATTGACGACGACAGCTTTCTGCCCATTAATCAGGTAATGATCACCCTGACGTTTTGCTGTGGTCTGAACTCGCGACAGTTCATAACGGCTTCCAGGCTCACTGTGAGCCAACGCCATATGGAGTGTTCCTGCAATGATTGCATCGATTTTTGCAGTCTGCTGATGATCCCCCAGACCGACCAATAAGCCACCACCTAGAATAGCTGTATCGAGGAGCGGATCCAATGCACCGACGCGGCCTAACTCTTCGAAGACCAGTGCTATATCAAAACCACTACCACCATAACCACCGTGCGCTTCTGAAAACAAGGCACCCAGTATTCCTAGATCGGCCAAGGCTGTCCAGATTTCATCAGAGTAACCTTGCGTTGTTTTGCCAAGCTCACTGATCACTGTACTCGAATAATGAGACTGCAGAAACCGTCTCAGCGAATCCTGCAGCATCTTTCGTTCATCAGTTAAATCAAAATTCACAACATTTCCTCACAAGAAATTTGGATAACCAGTTCACGTGCGTTAGTCAACACTACAGTTTCAACAGGGATTTGCTGATTATGCTGCGTTGTATCTCGTTTGATCCACCGTAGATGGATAGCTTCCTGTTATTCAAGTAAGTCCCAGTCACTTTCCTCGCGTAGTCGGGTCCGATGGGTAGCTCATTACTCCCAGGCTCTAGTTCTTCTGACATGAAAGGCATCGCATAGACACCAACAGCTGAGCGAGTCAGAGCGTTTATTTCCTGGCGAATTACTGAACCTTTGATTTTAAGCATGGAACTTTCTGCGCCTGGAGCCTCACCAGCGTTAGCCGCTGAGATAACGCGTAGGTTGGTCGTAGATATCGCCATAAGATCAATCTCTATACGAGCAATCTGTGCTGCGAAGTGTGGATTCTCAATCAGCGGTTTTCCTTTGCATTGCTCTACTCGCGCAATGCGCTTAAGACTTTCGAGCCCGGCTACTGCAAACCCAACACCTGCGATATTGGTTCGCTCATGCGTCAGTAGATACTTTGCGTAAGTCCAACCTTTGTTCTCATCTCCCACCAAATTCTCAATGGGCACCCGAACATTATCAAAAAACACTTCATTCACTTCAGGCTCACCATCGATTAGAACAATGGGACGAACGCTCACCCCTTCAGCATTCATATCGATCAACAGAAAGGATATGCCTTCCTGAGGCTTTCCTTCTGTTGATGTTCTAACCAGACAAAATATTCTATCTGCGTGCTGCCCCATGGTAGTCCAGGTTTTTTGACCATTCACGACGTAATGATCACCATCACGCTCTGCACGCATTTTCAACGATGCGAGATCAGAGCCTGCTCCAGGCTCCGAATAGCCCTGACACCACCAGTGTTCACCGTTTAGAATTCTGGGTAGGTAGTAGTCCTTTTGTGCCTTAGAACCGAATGCCTGCAACAGTGGCGCGAGCATGGCCACACCGAATGGCACTATGCGAGGTGCATGCGCACGTGCCATCTCATCTTCAAAAATATGTCGTTGGACCGCATCCCAAGCAGCACCGCCATACTCTTTGGGCCAACTACCTGCCAACCAACCCTGAGTATTAAGAATGTGATGCCACAGTTCATAATCAGCCTTAACTAACGATTTTCGTAGTCTGACTTTTTCAGCAAGCGTTGTCGGCAATTTGTCGGCAAGAAATTCCCGAACTTTATCGCGAAATGCAATCTGCTCTTCCGTGTAATTTAAATTCATATCACTGTTGATGTAAGGTTCGTGCCGTGTTGAGGCTATTAAAGTCTAGGCTTTCCTCGACCAACCGAGTCAGCAAGGGTGCCGCTTGCCAGAAATAATCATCCTCCAGAGCGAAAGATTGAATATCACTTAATATTCCGGGAAGACCTATTTGATCAGCGGTGTGCATCGGACCACCTCTCCATCGCGGAAAACCATAGCCGTACAACAAAACGACATCGATATCCAATGGGCGCAATGCGATACCTTCTTCAAGCACCCTTGCAGCTTCATTGATCATAGCGGCCATGTAACGACGAACAATTTCGTCATCGCAAAAAATTCTCGGTTTGATACCCGCGTCTGCTCTTGCTTGCACAATGATTGCCTCAACCACTGGATCTTCCAAACCTTTCCGACTGCCCTCCTGATACAAGTAGTAGCCTTGTCCGGTTTTCTGACCCAATCGACCCAGCGAATGGATTTCGTCAGCAAAGATGGGGTACCTCTCGCGTGGATGTGCAGTAGGCGCCCTACGCTGTCTGGACGCATAACCAATGTCGAGACCTGCTAAATCTGCCACGGCGTAAGGGCCCATGGCAAATCCATAATCAGTAAGTGCTCTATCAATTTGATAAGGACTGGCACCATCAAGCACCATGTGATCTGCAGCTGTGCGATAGTTCGTGAGAATACGATTTCCTATGAATCCATCGCATACGCCAGCCTTTACTGCAGTTTTTCCTAAACGCTTGGCGAATTCAAAGGACGTTGCTACCAGTTCTGGATGCGTCTTTTTAGCAACGACAACCTCTAACAATTTCATGACATGGGCTGGTGAGAAGAAATGCAATCCAATCACTGATTCAGGACGATTGGTGACCATAGCGATCTCATCTATATCCAGATAGGACGTATTCGTTGCCAGGATGGCACCCGGTTTGGCAATGGCATCCAGCTTTTCGAAAACCTCTTTCTTGACCTCTATGCTTTCAAAGACAGCTTCAATAATCAGATCTGCTTGGGACAACGAGCTGTAGGTAGTGACGGTTTGCAGGTTATTGGACAGTATTTCTTGACACTCTGCCTTACTAAGTTTTCCACGCTTAACTGCCCCTTCAAGATTATTTTCAATGGTGGTACGGGCTCTATCCACTGACTCTGCATCACGTTCTATCAAGACCACACTGAAACCGCTTAACAAAGCCGAAGTTGCAATGCCCGCGCCCATAGTGCCACCCCCTATGACACCGATCTGCGACACTGATCGCCCTTTTACGCCTTCAATTTCCGGAAGCTTGCCGACTCTACGCTCAGCAAAAAAAGCATGAATGAGGCCTGCTCGTTGCGGTGTTTCCATCAACTCACTGAAAATACGCCGCTCTTGTGCAATGCCCTTGTGAAGTTCAAGCTGGGTACTTAGTTCCACCGCATCTAAGGCTTTCAATGCTGCCACTTCACCGCGGGCCTTTGACTCGAGTCTTCTACGCCATTGCAACATGCCCTCATTACCAACACCTAAGACTTGACGGTCACCGGTTCGACGCACCATAGATGCATCTGCATGTGTATCTACAAAATCACCAGCCAGAATTTGTTTCGCGAATTCAACACCTGCCGTGTGAACATCAGACATCGACACGAGCTTGTCTATAAGCCCGGATTGCAACGCATCGTCACACGTTGCTGGTTGACCGCTGGTAATCATTTTTAAAGCAAAATCAACACCCACTAGCCGAGGTAATCTTTGCGTACCCGTCGCCCCCGGAATCAAACCAATTTTGACTTCAGGCATACCAAGCTGGGTGCCCATAGTCGCTAGGCGATAATGGGCGCCCATAGCAATCTCCAACCCCCCCCCCAGTGCCGCTCCATGCATTGCCGCAATAACAGGCTTATTACAAGCTTCTATATGGTTAACGACGTCCGGCAAACCCGGAGCCTGGGGAGGCTTTCCGAATTCTGATATATCTGCACCACCCAAGAACAACCTACCACTGCCATGCAGTACAACAATACTAGCAGCCACATCACCAGAGAACTGGTCGATACAATCCACTATTCCCTTGCGCACTGCTTGCGACAGCGCATTCACAGGTGGATTGTTGATGGTAATTTGCGCGATACTATCGTTGCACTGGTATGTGACCAGATTACTCACTAATTGACCTCCATTAAAGTGATTCGAAAAGGCTTCGTAAATGCCCTGTTTCTGGACACACTACCAGATCCGAGTATACGATCCGCCACCTTATCTAAACGTATGACGAAGCCTAGCCCACAAATGGATTCCAGCAGCTTGCTACGATTTCATGACCATCCGGCTGCGAGTTAGCGATGAACCCTATGTGTGCACCGTTGCTAACCGATCATCGTAGAGAATCACTACCCAGAAATCAGGATCCTGTTTTCCATAGGCAAACGCTTCCCCTGCAATAGTTTCCACACGAGAAATACCCAGTGTTGCTAGAACCTTGTCATAAAATAACGATGACTGTTCAAAATCATTGGTTCCAATCGAAACCTGAGAAAAATAACTGGATAGTTGTCAGACATGTTTCGCTCCAACATTAGCGACACTGGCGGCTGACCTACGCCCTAGCGTGGCAGAGGCCAGTGTCAGATGTATTCAGCAATACGGGCCACCTGCTCGAAATGATCAGTTATCATTGTATGCAGCTAAGTCACAATGACACTATAGGCACGCACAACCTCTCACGGTTTTGCAGCTTATGGTGCGCCACCTCACTCCCTGGCAAATAGGGCGAATACAGAAAATACTTTATGAAAATTCTCTTTCACGATGTCGACGGTTGCCTTAATACTCCCGACGGACTGGAAATCCCACGTGGCGATAAGCATTTTTCAACGCAACTATCCCAGATTTTACGGGCACTCGGTCAAGCGCTAGATGCGAGCACGATTGATCTCATGGTCATCAATACCGGGCGCTCACTGGAAGACACCATGATGTTGGCAAATGCCATACAGAGTACCAAATTACAATATCTTATCGCAGAACACGGCGCAGTCATTTTCGATGTTGACAATAACCAACCTCTGAATTGGAAGTCCACTAGACATACTAAAGATAATAAAGATCCTCTCGAGCAGATATTGGACTTTATGCAATGGTACAAAGAAACAGGCTTCTCAGTGCTCGCTGACAGACTCGGCACCAGTCTTATCGTTGACAACAAAATTGCTAATCTGACTTTAGGAATTCCGCCCTCAATCGACTGTCACCACGTTTTTGAGCAGTTGCAGCAACTGGTCCGTGATGACTCTCCTTTTGAACACGAAGACTTTGTATTTCACAATAGCGTTGCGGATGGTTTTATTGATGTCATGTCTAACATTGATAAAGGAGATGGCATCGATATCATTTGCAATCACCTCGGCAAGCCGCAGGCGACAACTATTGCAATTGGCAATGGCCTGAACGACTTACCGATGTTTGAAAAAGCGCATCTTTGCCTATGCCCGGCAAACTCGGAACAGGAGGTCAAGGATTTTTGTCAAAAAGCGGCAGGAATAAATTCTGAATACAGCTTTGTTGAAGCAACCCTGAATTGGCTCTCAAAAAACTGAAACGATACCTAGAGGAAAAGCCACCTCCGACTGGAACCTTCACTTTATTCAGGGTCACCCAGCACTCGATCAGCTGGAGGGTCTAACACCCGGTAGAGTCACAACAGATTTAAAACCTTAAGCGCAAAGGCCTGCTCAATAGCAACATCAACCAAGCTGGCATAGCGACCCGTCTCTCCAAAATGCCCCGAACTCATATTAGTTTTCAATAAGAGTATTTGTTCATCACAGCGCATATGTCGGTGGCGTGCAACCCACTTGGCTGGTTCCCAATACGTGACTCTGGGATCAGACACCCCTGCTGTTACAAGCATTGGCGGATATTCGCGTGCCTGTACATTATCGTACGGTGAATACGACTTGATATCCAGATAAGCCTGCACGTCTTCTTTCGGGTTTCCCCATTGAGACCACTCACCCGGAGTCAATGGCAATGTGTCATCCAGCATGGTGTTCAGGACATCAACAAAGGGCACGTCTGCAACCGCACCACCCCATAAATCGCAAATCCGGTTTAGTGCCGCACCCACGAGCAATCCACCCGCAGAGCCACCCGCTATTACGATATTACCAGCCTTGGTATATTGCTCTTCCACCAAATATTCACCCACAGCGATTAGGTCATCCATACTTTTCGGTTTCCCCCCGAATCGCGCAGCCTCATACCACGCGCGCCCCTTCTCCTGGCCACCGCGGACATGCGCTATGACGTAGACAAATCCCCGATCAACTAGAGACAAGCGTGTTGTTCCAAATGAAGCAGGCGATGACGAACCGTAAGCGCCGTAAGCGCTCAACCAGCAAGGTGCAGAACCATCAATGGGTGTGTTTTTGTGATGCAAGATGGTTAACGGCACCATTTCACCATCAGATGATTTTGCGTAGCGACGAGCTACCTCATAGTGTTCAGAATCATGACCACTGGGAATGTGATCTTCCTTGAGCAATTGCCGAGCAGCGGTAGGCATATGATACTTAAACGTCTGAGAAGGAGTTGCAGGTGACTCGTACTCAAATTGAAAGGTATCTTCATCAAATTCTACTAATGGATCGAGACTCAGAGCGAAAGCTTCTTCGGTGAACTCAATACGGTGGGTTTGCTTTTCTTCATTATGTCGATAACAAATACACGGCAGGGCGTTTTCTCTCTCCATCCACATCACCCAGTTTTTGTAGGCGTAATGATCAAGCACCATACGACCAGGCTGATAAGGTAACCAATCTTGCCAGTGCTCTCTAGATGGTGTTTCGCAACTAGTCTCCATGATTTTGAAGTCTACAGCCTCGTCCGCATTAGTTCGAATCAGGAAGCGGCTACCCTGATGATCAACGCTGTACTCGATACCCTCAGCTCTAGGTTCAATGATTTGAGGAGCGCTGGTTATATCGCCTACCGGAATAAACCAGACTTCACTTTCATCATTCATGTCGGATGATATAAATACGAAGTCTGCTGACACACTTGTCCAAACCGAACAGAAAAAACGTGAATCTGTCTCTTCGTAGACCAGAACATCACTTTGTGTTTCTGTTCCAAGTTCGTGTCGAAAAACCTGGCTGGGCCGATGATCATCGTCCACCCGCGTGTAAAACAAATAGCTCTCATTCCCCCAAGCTGCCGATTCTACATCGCAAATGGTGTCCTTATCTTCACCGTTGGCTAAATCGCGAATGAAGACGGTATACCGTTCTGAGCCCGTTGTATCTGCGCTCCAGGCAAGATGCGTATGTGCTGGACTGTATTCAACATCACCCGGATCAAAGTAGTCATGATCTGTTGCCTCTATATTAAAATCAATAAGAAGCTGCAGCTCACTTTCATCAATGTGCGCATCTTCCATGGAACGGCTACTTCCATCGGTCGGGCTTGTCGTATCACCCAGAGAAACTTCGTATGACATACGTGGGCACCTCCAATAGCTCGGATGTTCTTCGTCACCCTGATAGCGTTCTACATAACTCCAAGGGCCATCGTGATCAGGAAGCGAGGTATCGTCCGCCTGAATACGTCCTTTCATTTCGGCAACCAATGAATCCTGCAAATCTTTAGTATCAGCCATGACAGACTCAAACCAGTCGTTCTCACTGTCAAGATAGTGCTTGATATCAGCAGGCAATCGAGATGGATCATCCACGCACTCCTGCCAGTTATCGGCTCGTAGCCAACCGTAATCATCACAGGTTTCAACGCCATGAATTTGCGATTCAACAGGTATGCGTTTGGCTATGGGTGGATTCATGTAAGGACCAGTGCGTTGCCAACCAGATGATGCAAACTGGTGACGTGCACGCTAGAGAGATTATGGTGCGGTAATACGGAGGACAACTGCGTTTTGCAAATTGCACAAATAGCCACAAGATGGGTGACCTGGTCGGAAGTGACAACAGCTTGTAGCGCTTGTGCACGCGGAAGCGCCCCTTTTACTCGAAGGTCTATTAGATCGTCTGTTAACAGACCACCACCACCACCACAACAAAAAGTAGCCTGCCCGATAGTATCTTTGCTCATATCCACAAGTTTGGGCACACTGGCCGCTAATAGTGCACGCGGTATCGTGAATTGTCCGCCAGGATCATCACCCATTCCAGCGCCACGCGCCACATTACACGAATCATGGTACGTCACCACAATGCCCTTGTTAGCTGAAGGATCAAGTTTGATGACACCTTGTGTCAATAGTTGATGAGTGACTTCACAGATATGTTCTGCTCGAGGATGAGCTTTATCGAGAAATTCCAATGGCCCAATTAGTTCATCCAGAAAGCTGTAAGCCACTCGCCAGGCATGACCACATTCTCCAATAACAATTCTGTTTACACCGAGCCCCATGGCCGCGTGCTTGATGCGTAATGCTATCTCGCGCATGTGATCGTGCTGCCCTGTGAAGAGACCGAAATTCGCCGCCTCTGAAGCTTCAGAACTGAAGGTCCAGCGAATACCCGCCATGTGCAACACCTTTGCATAGCCGATCAATCCATCAACATGCGGCTCTGCAAAGAAATCTGCAGAAGGTGTAACCACCAACATATCTGCTGACTCATCGTCCAGTGGTAGCCGGACGTGGATACCGGTGTCTTCAAGGATGTCCTCTTCCAGATTTTCAAGAACATCTGCAAGTGCGCGTGGTTTCATTCCCAGGTTGTTACCAATAGTCTTAACTTTAGTGATGATTTCCTGAGAGTATTGTTGTCCAAGACCGACACTTGCCAATATTTCCCTACCAGCCATAGTGACCTCGGACGTATCGATACCCTTCGGGCAGTAGACGGTGCATCGGCGACATTCTGAACATTGATGAAAATAGGTATACCAGTCTTGCAGTAACTGCTTATCCAGTTTCCGTGCACCTACTAACCAGGGAAACACTCTCCCCACGAGGGTAAAGTAGCGCCGGTAGACCGAACGCATTAAATCCTGACGAGCAACAGGCATGTTTTTAGGATCATGTGTTCCCAGAAAATAATGGCACTTGTCAGTACAGGCTCCACACTTGGTGCATGTGTCGAGAAATACCCGTAAGCCACGACGTTCCTTTACCAACTGACCCAGGCGCTCAATTGCCTTGTCATGCCAATCTTCAACCAACGTGCCAGGAAGTCCCAGCGATTCTTGCACAACAGGTTCAGCCACCGCCGTATGACTCGTGGCCATGGCTCCTTCCTGTATCAAAGGAATAACACGATAGCGTCCGACGACGCTGGGCAGTTTCGAAAAGTCAGTACCAGAGGGAGTGTCACTCACGATGATGACGACTCATCGTTTGAACCTGTTCGGATTTTAGCGGCTGTATCGCGTTGATTAAGTGTAGGACTGAAAAGAATCCCAAGTCCATGTAGCAATTTGCTAACAGGGAACACTATGATAAGTACAAGAACAAGTAGTAAATGAATCAACAGAACGGCGCTGTCAGGAAGAGGCTGCCAATGGAATGTCATTGCACCTCGAAAAAACTGACCAACCGCAAAGGTATCCACTGGCCAGAGACGTTTTAAACATAAACCTGAAACCGCAATAGCGATAAGTAATAACAAATGTAGGTAATCACTTGGGGCTGATATGTACCGCAGTCTGTCTACAAGAACTCTGCGAGCGAGCAATATGCTCAACCCAAAAACCATAGCGCCTGCAGCCCAGCCGCTCCATATTATAAAGGGTATAATTACAGGTGGAAGCTGCTCAAAAATAAAGCGCGCGTGCATGATTAAAACAAACAACAACCCATAGTGAAACAATATACTCGCCAGCCAGGTTGTTTTACTCGCCCGCAAAAGAGCACGAAATGCGAATAACTCAAGCGTCAGTCTGCCGATAACACCCAAATGTGTTTTGGGTGCAGGTGTTAACGGAATTGGCAAAGGTGATGGCGTTTTGGCCCACTGTAACAATCTGTAGCTGGTAGCCACGAGAGCCCAAAGCAACGCAACAGTAAAACCAATGCCCAGAAGCACGTCAGACACAGCCAGTGGGTTTGGGAAGCCCTGCATATCGACAGGCCTGCTTGGCAGGACCTCTTGGAAACAGTTCGTACAGGTACTTACTATTCCCTTTTTCTTGACCAAACCGTTTGCCGATCTGTTTGGTCAGAATTCGGATCGCTGGTGCTATTTCGTAATTCTCGTAGTATTCCTGCAGAAAACCAATGACTTCCCAGTGGGCCTCACTTAATTCGATGGAGTCAGCCTTTGCCAGCTCGATAGCAAGCTCACGCGTCCAGTCAGATCGACTCTTCAAATAGCCTTCGTGATCTTTGTCCAGAGAATCGATCAGTTCACTCATAGAAAAATCAGACACCGGTAGTGAAAAAGTCATTTCTTGGAACCTATTCTAAAGGGCAAGCTTGAGCAAAACATCAACCAACTCATCAGATGTACCCAGGTAATCGGTAATGTGAATATCCATATTCGGGTATTCGACTTGTTTAATTGCCACCTGCTCGGGTATGTCGTCAGCCACATGGGCCCCGCGTGCCAGAAAGTACGGTACAACACTTACACTGGTCGCCCCTTTCTCTACACAAGTTTGAATCCCATTGGGTATCAAAGGATCGCAAAGTTCCAGAAACGCATATTCAACTATATCGAATCGAGACTTGGCTTTCGTCGCCAAACGCTCGGTTAAGCGTGCAATTTCAGCATTGGATTCAGCACGACGGCTGCCGTGCGCGACTAGCAGAATAGCTTTCATTTACGACTCTTCAGCTTTCATTTGATTTATAGCCTCGTCTCGCAGTTCTGACACTGCATTAGCATGACCATCAAAACCTTCATACGTAGCAAAACGATGTGTGTGCGGAGCCATTTCAGCGTAACCAGTTGCGGTCATGTGGCCCACTGAGCACGTTTTCATGAAATCGTGCACTCCTAGCGGTGAATGAGTACGAGCAGCCGCAGATGTTGGCAACACACAGTTAGGGCCCATCATGTAGTTGGCGATGGAACCCGCAGCATGCTCTCCCAACAGAATTTCGCTGGCATTGCGAATATGCGCTAAATGCTCATAGGGAGTTTTCGATAACACCTGACAATGTTCCGGCGCATAGTCGTTGATGAACGCATAGGCCTCTGCTACGTTTGACGCTAACACTATTCCTCCACGCTGACCACTTAGTACGGTGGATGAATAACCGGCAAGCGTTTCATTTTGCCGGTCCCAGTACTGCGGAATTGCCTTGCGAACAGCTTCTGCCAATTGCCGATCCCAAGTGACCAGAAATGAGCTGCTATCCGGACCATGTTCGGATTCAATAGTCATATCCAGTGCCGCTATGAGCGGATTGGCAGACTCATCAGCAAGAATAATGGTTTCGCTGGGCCCAGCGGGCAAACCCGGATCAATACGACCTGCGAGTACACGCTTAGCAGCGACTAGCCAAGGGCTACCCGGGCCCACAATCTTAAAACAGCGAGGAACGCTGGCCGTTCCGTAAGCAGCGGCTGCAACAGCCTGCGCGCCACCCGCCTTGAAAACCTGTTCAACACCCGCAAGCCTAGCAGCGACTAATGTTGCTGGATCGACGTGACCATCAGGACCCGGAGGGGTGAGAATAATAGGCTGCGGTACGCCCGCTACTGATGCCGGAATGGCTGTCATAAGAGTAACTGAAGGGAAAGATCCCTTCCCTCTAGGTGAATAACACGCCACCGAATCAATAGGTGTGGCTCTCTCGCCCACCAAAACACCCGGGCGAATTTCCTTCATCCACATTTCTGGAGGTCGCTGAGCCTCATGGAAGCGACGAATATTGTCCGCCGAATATTCCAGCGTCTCAATCATTGCCCGGTCTATTTTGTCGAAGGCCTTGTCGATATCGGACTTTGAAGCCGCAATAAATTCAGCTCTTAGGCTGGCAGCACCGTCAAATTCGCGCCCAAAACGTGCAAGCGCTTCATCACCATCATTACGAACAGCTTCAATAATAGGACGGACACCGTTTATAAAGGTATCCAGATCGTCCTCAGCCCGGCTCAGGAGCTGTTCTCGCTCTGTAACGGTGAGTTGGGCCAGATCGTGTAAAGCCACCTCAGGATATTGCCGAACAGTCATAGATAACCATTTAAAAACGGTGGTTGATTAACATCCACCCGTACCTCCAGTATACCTTTTCGCTATGGCCAATATTCCCGATTCGCTTAGGCATTAGCGAGAAGACAGTTGCAACGTTATTTCACCATATATTCGCGTGCTAACATCCGAATGAACTGACTATCACTCCATAAACCGCACAACAGATCTCATTTCCGACACCTGATCCATGCCCACTGACATAAACACCTCTGCCTCGATACCCACTTCTACAGATAAGGTCGAGCACACCACAAGCTACTATGCAGCTTCAGCCAATAAGAGCCCAGAGCGAGAATGGCTAAATGATTCGATTGATGTCGATGTCTGCGTGATTGGTGGGGGATTCAGCGGGTTATCCGCTGCCTTGCATCTAACCGCTCAAGGTAGACATGTCACCCTCCTGGAGGGCGCCAAAATCGGCTGGGGGGCATCTGGTAGAAATGGCGGCCAACTGATACACGGACTGAATGCAAGTTTAAACACCGTCGGCAAACGCTACGGGCAGGAAGCAGCCAATTTTATGGGCAGCCTCGTTCAGGAAGGTGCTAGCGTCATTCGTCAGTTCGTTAAAGACCACAGCATTGAATGTGATCTAAAACAGGGGAGTATTTTTGCCGCATTCAACGCTCGCCAAATGCGCGAGCTTGAAGCTAAGCAAGTCTTGTGGCGAAAGCACGGCATGGACGAACATGAAATGTTGGACAAAAACAGCATAAAAAATCACGTTGGCACCGATCAATACCTGGGTGGCATGCTGGATCACTCCGGTGGACATATTCACCCTCTTAATCTGGCACTGGGTGAGGCAGCTGCACTCGAAAAGCTTGGAGGCAAGATCTACGAGCAATCGAGGGTGACTCGCGTAGATTCCATTGAAGACAAACCTGTGGTAATCACTGCCAACGGTTCTGTCCGGTGCGAAACATTGGTGGTCTGTGGCAATGCTTATTTGGGCAAAAGCGTTCCAACCCTTAAATCTCGGGTAATGCCTGTGTCAACTCAGATGATGGCAACAGAGCCACTGTCCGACGAATTAGCGAATGCGTTGCTGCCCACTGACAACTCAGTCGAAGATGTTCGCTACATTCTGGACTACTATCGTTTATCAGCCGATAAGCGCTTATTGTGGGGCGGTGGCACCGTTTACGGCGGCACTGATCCCAGCGACGTCGTCACCAAATTACGCCCTAATATGGAAAAAGTGTTTCCAGAATTGTGCGGGGTAAAAATCTCCCATGCCTGGAGTGGAAATTTTGCGTTGACCTTCACCCGCGTTCCGTTACTAGGCAAACTCGGCCCAGACACTTTCTATGCAATGGGCTATAGCGGTCATGGCGTAACTGGCAGCCACCTATTCGGCAAATTACTTGCAGAAGCGATAGACGGAAAAACAGATCGATTTGATCGCTTCGCTGCTCTGCCCTGGTATCCATTCCCGGGTGGACAACGATTTAGAGCGCCTTATTCGACAGTAGGCTCTTGGTGGTATGGCATGCGCGACGCGCTTGGAGTATGAGAATTACCTATGATTTCTTCTGAAGACACACCGAAAGCTCGCATTCGGCTAGGCGTACTACAAGCCGGAAGAGTTCCGGATGAAATGGCGGATCAACACGCCGACTATGATCAACTTTTCGTCGATCTACTCGGCGCCAACGCGTTTGATTATCGTCATTGGGCAGTACTTGACGGGAAATTTCCAAGCAGCACGGCCGACGCCGATGCGTGGTTAATTACTGGCTCACGATTTGGCACTTATGAGGATCACGATTGGATTCCACCCCTGGAGAAATTTATCCGTGAAGTCTTTGCTGCAGATCAGCCCATGGTTGGTATTTGTTTTGGCCACCAGATTATTGCCCAAGCTATGGGTGGACGCGTCGAAAAATTCTCAGACGGTTGGTCTGTAGGGCGTGTTGAGTACAACCTTGATAAATCTGTTTTCGGCACTGGATCCTCATCAACCTCTGATCAAACCGCCTTACTGGCTTTCCATCAGGATCAGGTCGTTCAAGCACCCGAATCATCAATCACCGTGGGCAGTACGGATTTCTGCCAACACGCAGCGCTCCTTTATGGGAATCGTGCATTGACCCTACAGCCCCATCCCGAATTCTATTCTGATTTTATCGACGGTCTGCTGGTTGCGCGTCGCGCTATACTGCCCCCAGCAATCATTGACAACGCGGCCGAAACACTTGCGCTACCCATTGTTCGCGAATCTATCGCAAATACGATCCGTAAATTTCTCAAGCGAGACTTATGAGTAATCAATCGAAGTGGATGGAACAACTTCCAAATGCTTTCCATACTTGGCTTAATGGTCGACGAGTTGATGACGTAGAATGTGTCATTGCAGACATTGCAGGCACAGCACGCGGCAAAGCCATGCCGGCACGCAAATTTGCGAAAGCAGATGCCATGTATTTACCCACGTCCATTTTCTATCAAACCATAACAGGTGAATACGTCGATCTGGACGACATGGAAGATCAATGGACAGAATCTGATCTAATCCTCACTCCCGACTACTCAGCTGCTACTGCAGTTCCGTGGTCCGATGACGTGACTCTGCAAGTTGTACACGACATAACGCATCAGGACGGAAGTCCTGTTGGCATGGCGCCAAGAAACGTATTAAAGCGCGTTGTCGATCTTTACCATGCCAGCGGGTGGCAACCCGTAGTTGCACCAGAGTTGGAATTTTATCTAACCAAGCCAAACATCGATCCAAACCTGCCGATAGAACCGCCTATTGGACGCACAGGTCGGCAGGGTATAGCAAAGCAGGCATATTCCATGAGCGCTGTGGAAGAATATGGACCTGTCATTGATGACATCTACGACTTTGCTGAAGCTCAAGGGTTTGAAATAGACACGATCATTCAAGAAGGCGGTGCCGGACAGATTGAAATCAATTTGCAGCACGGCGACCCAGTGCATTTAGCGGATCAAGTATTCTTCTACAAAAGACTAATACGTGAGGCAGCACTACGAAACAAATGTTTTGCCACCTTCATGGCAAAGCCAATGGAAGAACAACCCGGCAGTGCCATGCATATCCATCAAAGCGTTATTCGCACCTCTGATGGTCGCAACCTGTTCAATACTGAAGACGATAAACCCACTGATTTGTTTTACGGCTTTATTGCTGGCCAACAAACGCTGATTCCAGATATTCTTTGCATACTGGCTCCCTACGTAAACTCCTACAGACGTTTTCGGCGTGATGACTCCGCTCCCATTAATCTTGAGTGGGGCTTTGATAATCGTACAACAGGCATACGTGTACCCTTGTCCAGCCCTGAAAGTCGACGCGTAGAAAATCGTGTTGTCGGTATGGATTGCAACCCTTACCTTGCCATCGCGGCAAGCCTTGCTTGCGGGTTGATCGGCATGAAAAACAAAATGCAACCAAGGGATGCCGTTACCAGTGACGCTTATTCACTACCTCATGATCTTCCGATAGATCTAAGCAGAGCGCTCGATTTATTCAACGACAGCCCTAATATCACTGACGTCTTAGGCAAAGATTTCTGCACCCTGTATAGCGCCATTAAACGACAGGAGTCTGATGCGTTCTTACAGGTTATAAGCCCTTGGGAACGAGAACATTTACTGCTGAACGTCTAGAGTGATTTTACTGCAAGTATGAAGCTACTTCACGCGAATGACCATCTGGGAAAACACGCACCTTCGTGGTACAAAGCCACTTGCCCGATAGAGGACCGCACCACACTTAGCCGCAACGCTACTTTTGATGTATGCGTGATTGGTGCTGGTTTCACCGGTCTATCCACAGCCTTACATCTCGCTGAGAATAGACGCTCAGTTGCTGTTCTGGATGCTCATCGAGTGGGCTGGGGCGCCTCAGGACGCAATGGTGGGCAACTTGGCACGGGCTTCAATCAGGATCAAATTGAGTTGACGGCACTTTTAGGTGAACACCGTGCTCACCAATTATGGAAAATAGCTGAAGATGCCAAAGCGTTAATACACACACGCTGCAAGCAATACGATATCAATATTGACTATGAGCCTGGCATAGTCACGGCTTTGCACAAACCCAGGTTCGTTCGCCCAGCCCATGAGTACTGTGAATATTTAGCGACTAATTATCAGTACCATGAATTGCAGCCACTGACAAAACAGACGATTCGACATCGCATTGCTAGTGACGACTATTTCGGTGGAGCCGTCGATCATGGCGCAGGCCACATACACCCTTTGAAACTAGCAAGTGGGTTAGCAAACGCTTGCGAAAAAAACGGTGCCATTATCCACGAAAGAAGCGAAGTTATCCGTATAGATACACTTCCACGTGCCGGTGGCTATCGGGTTGTAACAACGCAAGGTAGCGTTGTATGTGAAAAAATTGTTATCGCGACCAATGGCTACATAGACAATCTAAAACCAGTAGTTAACCGATGGATCATGCCCATCAATAATTTTATTGTAGTCACTGAACCATTGGGATCCCTGGCGGATGAGATTTTACCGTGTAACGATGCTGTTGCAGATTCGCGATTTGTTGTTAACTATTATCGCCGCGTAGATGGCGATCGATTGTTATTCGGTGGAGGGGAAAACTACTCCTACCGCTTCCCTAAATCAATAAACAAGATAGTGCAGAGAGCCATGCTGGGTGTATACCCACAACTAAACAACGTTGCAATCGACTATGCTTGGGGTGGCACACTTGCAATAACACGCAGTAGGCTGCCATATACCTGTCAATTCGCCGACGGCATTTATGCCGCAGGAGGATTTTCTGGACATGGAGTCGCACTTGCAGGACTCTATGGTCAAGTTATTGCCGAGCATATTTGCGAACACTCAGATAGATTCAATTTACTCAGCGGACTTCCAGGAAAGCCTTTTCCAGGAGGTCGATCGGCCAGACCGGCACTGCTTGCTTTAGCCATGACTGGATACTCGTGGATCGATAGAATCTGATCTTCGATTGTAAATAACTGTTACGTACCCGCTAGATCTGGTTGAAATGGCAGGTAATTACACGGTTTTGGTACTAATTCCCTAAGAATTTGTGATAACTGACACCATAATCGCCCAACTAACCGTTAAAATGGTTGCTAGTTGTACTCTTAGGGAAAAGCCAGTGATTGACAAATCAGATCTATTCATTCTAGTGGTATCAGCGTCACTACTTGCAGTGGGGATCTATCGCTGGCAAGACAATATTTCTTTAATGTCTGCCAATGCTCAACAGGGTCAGGTCCAGCGGGTTGTTCCAAAAAGCAACGCAGCAGTACTCAGCGCAATCTCCTCCTCCAGTGCGATAACTCAGACCACTATTTCCGCAGTGACTAGCCTGCAAACTAGTACACCAGTCACAATCAGCAGCCCAACACCAGTTAGCAGTATTGTTGTCAGTAGCGATTCCACCGCCACCTCAGTTATCTTGAATAACACTGAAAACAATCGACCACTCTATGGCAGCTACATTGTCGTTTCTGGTGACTACCTGTCCAGGATCGCGCAGCAATACGGAACCACGGTTCAAACACTCCAAGATATAAACAATATCGATGGAACTTTGATCGAGGTCGGCCAGAAACTTCAGTTTCCATTACCTGCAAATTAACTGGTTTCTTTTGTCTTTTAATTAACGGCGTTTTCTATACGAAATTTGTCGACAACTCCTAAGCGTGACTCGTATGCATGCAGTATTTGGTGAATTATTTAGTGGTAAAACTGTAGTAATTACAGGTGCTGGAAACGGTATTGGTAAAGCGACTGCCCACGCCTTTAACGATGCTGGAGCCAAAGTCATTGCCCATCTCGGAAGAAACGCTTCTTATGCAGACGAGCTTCCTAAAAAAGTGACGGGATGGACTGGCGATTTCACACAGCCAGTACAACAACAAGCTTTTATCGACTTTGTAAAATCCACAACCTCCCAGGTTGATGTACTAATCAACAACGCTGGAACCATGCTCGGTCGATTCCCTGCAGATACCTTAACCGATGCTCAATACGACGCTATCGTTGAATTGAACCAGCACTCAGTCGTAAGAATTACACGCGGTTTGCTACCGCTGCTAAGAGAATCAACCACCGCTGCCATTGTCAATACAGTTTCAATTTCAGCATCTACGGGCGGAAGCCCGGGCTCATCAATATACTCAGCCACCAAGGCTTTTGTCAGCACCTATTCACGAGGTCTGGCACGAGAGCTAGCACCCGATGGTATTCGTGTAAACGCAGTCTCCCCGGGAGTCATCGACACAAACTTTCACTCTCGCTACTCGAGCACGGAAAAACTAGAGGCAACCCGACGGCAAATTCCCTTACAGAGACTAGGAACACCTGAAGATTGTGCCCCCACTTTCCTGTTTCTCTCTGCAACTGAATTGTCCGGCTACATCACAGGTCAGGTAATTGAAATTAATGGCGGGCAGCGTTAAAAAACAGGTAGTCAACACTGCTTCGAATAATGAAGCGGTTCATTAGCCACCCTGGTGATTCGGTGAGCCACAAGCGCTTCTAATGCATATTTTTTAAAACAATAATTTCCTGGCGGATACAACACAACAGGCCTATCAGGGCGACAACCCCTGAGAATGTGATTAACACAAACAGCCAGTAATCACCGCTAGGTAGTATTAATCCGGCAACCAACGACAACGCAACACCAAAAGCAGTTTGGGCACTACCCGCCAACCCTGAAGCTGATGCAGCCAGTGACGGTCTAAAGCTCATGGCCAGAGTAATCATGCTTGGTAGCGACATGCCATTACTATAGGCAAGTATCAGCATGGGCAGAAACAAAGCCACTGGATGATCAAGCGGAAGCAGTATCCAGAACAAACCAATACCAAAAACATAGGGCAACAGACCTAATAAAATCATGCGCTGTACTCCCAGTCTTTCTGATAAGCGACCAGCCGTGAAATTTCCTGACAAGTACCCAACAGCCACCATGGAGAACCAGGCACCGTAAGACGATGCACTCATACCTCTACTCTCAATGGCAACATAGGGCGCCCCTGAAAGAAACGAATAATAAACACCCACGGCCCCAGCTTGCATCAAAGTGCAGGCTAGAAACCGGCGATCTTTCAGTAAAACTATTGATGACTGAAAAAATGACCATCTACTTTCACGATTCTCGACAGATGCCAGAGGTAATTTCGATGCCAGGGTTTCATATTGGTACTTGTAAGCCGCAACAAAGAGCAGGCAACCGAGTATGGCAAACCCACTGTACATATAGCGCCAGTTGAGCGTGTCCGTAATCCACCCACCAAGAGCTGGGCCAAATAACGGCGCAACCATCATTGCGGTGGTCATATAACCAATCATGCTAGCAGCCTTGCCGGCACTGTATATATCTCTGACGATGGTTCTTGGCAGAAAGACACACGCAGCTACCCCAATACCCTGAACAAAACGCCCAAAAAGCAAAATTTCAATAGAGCTTGCAAAATAACAAATGACACTACCGATGACAAATATCAGCAGATTAATAAGCATGATCGGACGTCGACCATGCTGATCAGCAAGTGGCCCCATAACCAATTGCGACACCAGATTGGCAAATAGAAATACGGTTAAAACCAACTGTGCTGTTTCGTATTGTGTCGATAGCTCTACCATGACAACACCCGTTGCTGGTAGTACCCCATTCAATGCCATCGGACCTATGGCGGAGATGGCAATCAACAAGAGCAGTAAGGGTGCACCCAGTTTATTCACACTAACCTTCTTGTTGTTATCGGTAGCTTAGTCGCTCAACACGCGCGAGCAATTGCGTAGCCATAGCTAAATGTAGTCGTTCGATCATTCTACCGTTAATCTGCAATACACCAGCTCCAGCATTCTCAGGTTGAGCAAACGCATCAACCACGGCCTGCGCCTCAAGAATGTCAGTTTTAGCTGGACTAAACACCTCATTGGCGATGGGTACCTGCAAAGGATGTATCAACGTCTTCCCGGTCATTCCCATGGCAACACCTTGTTCACACTCACGCTGGAATCCTGAAACATCAGTAAAGTTGTTATAAACACCATCGAACAAGGCGAGTGAATTCGCATGAGCCACAGCGACTAATTGCATTAACCAAGGGACAAGATAAGTTCGATCTGAGGTGACCGACATATTTGATGCTCTGGCCATATCGTTGTTTCCAATGAGCAATGCACTCAGACCACAGTCGGAGCAATTTGCGATTTCCTGTGCATTAAGAATTGCGCGAGGTGACTCCATCATTGCCCAAATTTCGACACTCTCTAATCCTGCAAGCCGACTTAGCCGTTCGCGGATCTGAAGCACGTCACGAGCAGTTTCTACTTTTGGCAACACAATAACATCGGGGCGAGCGTCAACAGCTGCAAGAATATCGTCGTTATGCCATCGGGTATCAGAGGCATTAATTCTTAGTGCTCTAATTCGATATCCATAATCATTCTCTGAGATGGCAGCAATTGCCTGACTACGGGCCCGCGTCTTTTGCTCAGGTCCAACGGAATCTTCCAGATCCAGAATGATGGCGTCAGCAGGAAGGCTTGGACCTTTTTGCAGGACTCTTTGATTACTCGCAGGCATATACAACGCTGAACGACAGTTTCGGGTAGAGGTTCTTATTTCTGTCTCAATCATTGAATAGTCTTCTTTTTACGAGTTAAAAAATACATAAGACAACCGACTAACAATCCCCAAAAGGCCCCACCGATCCCCATAAACGCGAGTCCAGAGCCGGCAAATAAAAAGGTAATTGCCGCTGCTTCGTGGTTATTGACGTCAGACAGTGCAGCGTAAACAGCAGCAGAAAACGAACCCAACAATGCAAGTCCGGCAATTGCTTCAATAAGAATACTCGGCACCAGTGTTATCAACAATACTGCAACACCAGCGATAGCCCCCAAGACCAGATAAACCATACCAGCTACTATTGCAGACCAATATCGACGATTTCTTTCCTTATGAGCTTCAGGGCTACACATCATTGCAGCTGTTATAGCTGCCAGATTAATCCCATGTGCTCCGAACGGTGCTGCTAATAGTGCAAAGACTCCAGTGTTCATAATTAAAGGGCTCGCTTTGGGCTCATATCCTGCGGCTCTCAACACGGCAATACCAGGAACATTCTGCGACGCCATGGTAACGACAAATAAGGGGATACCGATACTGATCAATGCCTGTGCTTCAAAAACCGGCATTATCCAGATAATCTGTGGAATGATGCTCTCCTGTAACTGTTGCGCAAACTCATCTGGAATACCTATCCACCAAATAACGATCGGTACTAAAACAAGGAGTGCTGCGGGAACCGCCAAGTATCGATTGATGCGACCCACTAGCCACCAAGTCAACAACAAAGGAGTTGCCAACCAGGCATCTGCTGCCAGGGCGTGAATCGGCGCCATACACAAACTTAAAAGCACACCAGCTAGCATCGCATTAGCAAGACTTGTAGGTATAGCCTCTATGAGTCTTCCCAGTGGTCGGAACCATCCAGCGATGACAAGCAACAGCGCACTAAAAATAAATGCACCCACTGCCTCGTTAAAACTTGAGAGGGTTTCGGCTGAACTGACCAGCAGCGCCGCGCCAGGCGTTGACCAGGCCACACCTATAGGCATACGATATCGAACTGCGAGAATAATGCCAGAAATGCCCATTCCAATACTCAGCGCCACAAGACCTGAGGTTGCCTGTTCTGCACTGGCCCCAGCAGCGTTAAGCCCTTGCAAGATGATGGCAAACGAGCTGGTAAACCCCACAATGGCTGAAAGGATTCCCATGCCCACAGCCTGCCGCGATAAATCTTTCAATCGTGGCCCTAATGGATTTGATTTAGCTGTGTCAGAAATAGGTTTGGTCACAATAATCAGTAGTAGTAGATTCCGTGAGGGCAACAACATGGTGAGTGCAGTCCGGTCGATGTAGAATAGCGCTTTTACACAATCAACTGACTATGCATCTGTTATTGATCGGCAGTGGTGGACGTGAACATGCGATGGCATGGAAACTGGCCCAATCGGAGACTGTGACTCGTATTAGCGTCGCACCTGGAAACCCTGGATTGCAGCAGGAATCGAAGATCGAATCTGTTGCAATTGACCCAGGCGACATAAAAGGCTTACTTCAGTTCGCGCAAGATCAAAAGGTACATCTAACAATAGTCGGTCCCGAAGCCCCTCTGGTTGCGGGTGTCGTCGATACGTTCACAAATGCGGGTCTCCGAATTTTCGGGCCCAAACAAGCCCCTGCCCAACTCGAGGGTAGTAAAGCCTTCGCTAAGGATTTCATGGCGCGGCACAAGATTCCGACATCTTCCTATGGAACGTTCAACAAGGCAGCACCCGCTATCGCCTTCATCAAAGAACGTGGCGCCCCCATTGTTATAAAAGCTGATGGACTAGCTGCAGGCAAGGGCGTTGTGGTGGCACAAACTATTAAAGAGGCCTGTAACGCTGTCGAATCGATGCTGGCTGGACAATTCGGTGATGCTTCTGCCAATGTGGTCGTCGAAGAATTTTTAGAAGGTGAAGAGGCCAGTTTTATAGCCGTAGTTTCGGGACGCGATTGCATACCGCTCGCCAGTAGCCAGGATCACAAGGCACGAAATGAAGGTGATAAAGGTCCAAATACGGGAGGAATGGGCGCCTACTCCCCTGCCCCTGTCGTTACCAGGGCGGTTCACCAACATGTTGTTGATGACATCCTGCAACCTACTGTTGATGCTCTGGCAGATGATGGTATGCCATTCACTGGTTTTCTCTATGTCGGTCTTATGATCAACACAGAAGGAAAAGCAAGCGTCGTAGAATACAACGTAAGGTTAGGGGATCCTGAAACTCAACCGTTGATGATGCGCATGAGTAGCGATCTGTTAAGCCTGCTGGATCACGCAGTAGATAAGACTCTGCCCTCTGCAAACGTAGAATGGCACCCGGGTAGTGCTATTGGCATTGTGGTTGCCGCAGGTGAATACCCCGCTGGCAGTAGTTCCGGGAAAACCATTACAGGAATAGGCAACGCCGAATCTACCGGCTGCAAGGTATTCCACGCAGGTACTCGCATAAATGGAGATCAACTAGTCACAGCCGGAGGCCGAGTACTTTGCGTTACCGCAATGGGTGATACCTTGGCAAATGCAAAAACACTTGCCGAAACCGGGGCTCAATGTATTGATTGGGAAGGTTGTCGGTACCGATCAGATATCGGTTACAGAGCCATCAATCGTTAGCTCTGTCTAGCGAGAATGTCTCCACAGTGTAAGGGCAACGCCAAACGCGCGCAGCGATTAGTGTGTAAACGTGCAGCGCGGGCGCAGCGCGGGTGCAGCGCGGGCGCAGCCTAACGCTTCATTGAATCAAAGAATTCATTGTTGGTCTTCGTCTGTTGCAATCGACCCAATAGGAACTCAACTGCTTCGATTTCATCCATAGAGTGGATGAATTTTCGTAGTATCCAGGTTTTCTGGAGCTCTTCCTGACCCATCATCAGCTCTTCGCGGCGCGTGCCTGAACGATTGATATTGATAGCAGGAAATACTCGTTTTTCAGCGATTTTTCGATCCAGGTGTAATTCCATATTACCCGTACCCTTAAACTCTTCGTAGATAACCTCGTCCATTTTTGAACCGGTGTCTACTAGAGCTGTAGCGATAATGGTAAGACTTCCACCTTCTTCAACATTACGCGCAGCACCAAAAAATCGTTTAGGGCGATGCAAGGCATTAGCGTCAACTCCACCAGTAAGCACCTTGCCTGAGGAAGGCACTACCGTGTTGTAGGCTCTGGCCAACCGTGTGATCGAATCAAGCAGAATGACCACATCTTTCTTGTGCTCTACAAGACGCTTAGCTTTCTCAATGACCATCTCTGCGACTTGGACATGGCGTGCAGCAGGTTCATCGAATGTACTTGAAATGACTTCACCTTTAACCATGCGTTGCATTTCGGTGACTTCTTCCGGCCGCTCATCGATCAGCAAAACAATGAGATGAGCGTCTGGTGAATTCGCAGCGACGCTTTGTGCAATGTTCTGCAGCATGAGTGTCTTACCCGCTTTGGGGGGTGACACTATAAGGCCACGTTGGCCTTTACCTATAGGCGCGGCGAAATCAATTATTCGCGCTGTTATGTCCTCAGTACTACCGTTACCACGCTCCATTTGAAATCGTTCATTGGCGTGAAGTGGTGTGAGGTTTTCAAACAGGACTTTATTTTTGGCTTCTTCAGGCGGACCGAAATTGATCTCATCCACTTTAAGCAGAGCAAAATACCGCTCACCTTCTTTAGGTGGCCTTATTTTGCCAACCACCGAATCCCCAGTGCGAAGCGCAAAGCGCCGCACCTGACTAGGGGACACGTAGATGTCATCGGGGCCTGCCAGATAGGAGCTGTCGGACGAACGCAAGAAGCCAAACCCGTCTTGGAGTATTTCAAGCACCCCTCCACCAGTGACATCTTCGCCTGCTCGGGACTGCGCCTTCAGGATCGAAAAGATCATATCCTGCTTGCGTTGCCTGGCAACATTTTCCACACCTATCGAATTAGCAAGCTCGATAAGTTCAGTTGGGGTTTTTTTCTTTAAATCAGTAAGGTTCATACACGTGGTGCGTGAGAAGGCGATTGACGCCGAATTCGAGGGATGGCCACAAGGAATGGCAGGTCGGAATAGATTTGAGTTTAATCTGGTAAAAAAATACGTGGCGCGCGCTTGAGAAGTAGCGGGCTGCAACACGTTGTCAACACTAATTTAGCACGAAAGAAAACGCTACGTCTAGCAAATTTAAAGCAGATATACCCGTATCAGCAATTTATTCGCCGTAAACAAAGCCACGTAGAACAATAAAATTAGATAGTAGGACTACATTTTAAAAAGCAGCAGCTCGCCGATGCAAACCACTGCCTGCTTGAACTCAACAATAAGGCTTACGCATTCTCGTCAAGAAATTCAGTAAGTTGAGCCTTATTCAGACCGCCCACTTTCGTACTTTCGACGCTACCGTTTTTGAAAAGCATTAGCGTTGGAATGCTTCGAATACCGTACTTAGGTGGAGTATTCGGATTCTCGTCTATATTCATCTTAACTATTTTTACTTTTCCCACGTATCCAGGGGCGACATCTTCCAACACGGGAGTTATCGCTTTGCAAGGACCACACCACTCCGCCCAGTAATCCACGAGTACCGGAGTATCTGATTTAAGAACTTCTTCTTCGAAGGTTGCATCCGTAATAGAGGTAATATGGTCGCTCATTAATATCTCAGTGTTGTACCGGTTCGGGCTATTAGCCTAAGACACAAGGACGGCCAATAGTAGTTAAAAGTCTGCATTCGCACATTTAAACATTATGATCTTCAAGTACGCGTATCAAGTGTTGAACAGGAAACAAAAACAACGTTCAACCCTTTTTGGTGAAAACGAGCACAAAAACGGGTCTCGGCATCCTATCCGGGCAGCCAGACTCGACAGTCCTTAAGACGAAACGTAAAGACATCCATCGCTTAACTCGAGCCCGAAATAGGCGCCTACCTTATCAGATCGCATGGCCAAAATTGCATGACAAATACACCCCGAGACGAAACACCTGAGTCTTCTGCCGATAAAGATGGCGCTGTTAGCTTTCGCGAACTGAAATTACCCGAGGCTCTACTAAAAGCTACCGACGAACTGGGATTTAGCCACTGCACAGAGATTCAAGGCCTCTCTCTGCCTGCCATCGCAGCTGGACGTGATATCGCAGCTCAAGCTCAGACAGGCACTGGCAAGACTGCCGCGTTCCTACTCGGCAGCTTTGCACGACTTCTCGCGCAGACCCCATCCGAGGATCGACGCAAGGATCAACCCCGCATGCTAGTGATAGCCCCAACACGCGAACTTGCCATGCAAATCAAAAAAGACGCTGATTCCTTGGGCAAGCACACCAATCTGAAATGTTCTGTCGTCTATGGCGGCATTGACTATGACAAACAGAGAAAAGAACTTGCCGCTGGAGTCGATGTCCTGATTGGCACGCCCGGTAGACTAATCGATTATTTCAAACAAAAAGTGTTCGATTTGAAAAAACTCGAAATCGCCGTGCTCGACGAAGCTGATCGCATGTTCGATCTGGGCTTCATTGCCGATATCCGATTTCTACTTCGACGTATGCCCCCCCCTGGCGAACGAAGAAGCATGCTGTTCTCTGCAACGTTATCCCATCGAGTCATGGAATTAGCATACGAACACATGGACAATCCTGAAGAGATAAAGACGGAGACTACTGGGGTCACGGCTGAAGGCGTCCGACAAGCATTATACCAACCGGCATCCGATGAAAAAATACCGTTGCTGCTAGGCCTGCTTGACGCGCTGCAACCGCCACGCTCCATTATTTTCGTCAACACTAAACGAGCAGCAGAAAGAATTGAAGGTTTTCTGCTAGGTAATGATATTGCCTGTGGCACGCTCTCAGGCGATGTTCGTCAAAGCAAGCGTCAACGAATACTGGCTGATTTCACGGCTGGCAAATTACCAGTTCTTATCGCCACCGATGTTGCTGCTCGAGGATTACACATCGATGATGTAAGTCACGTCTTCAACTATGACTTGCCTCAACAGGCTGAAGATTATGTCCACCGTATTGGTCGTACTGCCCGTGCCGGTTCACAAGGTGTAGCGGTTAGTTTTGCTTGCGAGAACTATTCATTCTCGCTACCCGAAATTCAGGCATTCATTGGGCAGAGTATTCCGCTGGAGATGATCACTGACGAGTTACTGATTACCCCCAAGCCTGCTAAACGAATCGAGCGGGATCGTGTAGGCGCCCCCGGACATGGTAAAAAAAAGCACGATTCTTCTAGAAGCCGCTCCAAGCCGCGCCCGCCTAAAACTGAATCACCAGCACCAGCTCCAGCCGCACTAGCCGGAACAAAAGCTACAGACGAGGCACCACCTAAAAAACGCAGGAGAAGACGCAAACCAACCAGTTCAGATGCTCAGAAAGCGTCAAATAACAGCCAGTCAAATGCAAACAGTTCGACCACTGATAAGAATAACAAAGAATAGGCGCTAATTTTTACTAAATAAGTGGTCTTGGACAGCAAAAGCAGTAAACTGAGCGGGCGGCAACGGCTCGATCCTCTTTAATCCTGCCAGCTCACTGATGAGCCACCGTTGCCGCCTGCGTGAATAATCGATGAGGTAGCAAAATGGCGACAGGTACAGTCAAGTGGTTCAACGAAGCCAAAGGATTCGGCTTTCTGGCACAGGACAATGGTGGAGATGACGTTTTTGTTCACTTCTCAGCGATAAAATCAGAAGGCTTCAAAACACTGAACGAAGGGCAGAAAGTGACCTTTGACGTTGAAGATGGCGCCAAAGGCCCTCAAGCCACCAGTGTTGTCCCAGAGTAAAGAGTTAAGCTGGTACAGCAATCCCGGGATGCTCGAAAACACAGCGGAGTTACTCGATGTTACTGCCCTATGAAGCCGCTTGGCCTATAATTCGCACGGTGTAGCTGCTTGTGATTAAAAGTAGCGCGACCCGATCACTACTCTATTAACTTTACCGACACCACAATGGACCTACTACAAGCTCGCAGCAACATGATTGAACAGCAAGTTCGTCCTTGGGACGTACTTGATCAGCGTGTTTTGGACGTACTCGCAGATATCCCAAGAGAAGCCTTCGTCGATGAGCAGCATCGTGGTTTGGCATACAGTGATTTTCCACTGCCTATCGGTCACGACCAGCACATGCTAAAGCCTACAGTTGAAGGTCGGCTGCTCCAGGCTTTGCTGCTTGAAGTCACTGACTCCGTTCTGGAAATTGGCACTGGCAGTGGTTACATGACCGCCTGCCTGGCTCGATTAGCGGTGCGGGTAGAGAGTATCGAGATCATTCAAGCCCTGGCAGAGTCTGCACAAGCTCGCCTCCAGGATCGCGGTATCGGCAACGTCTCGGTTTTACAGCAAGATGCAACGATCTCTTGGGACGCAAAAGACGGCTATGACGCTATCGCATTCACGGGTGCAATTCCTTCTATTCCCGATTTTTATAAAAACAAGTTAAACATCGGTGGTCGCCTTTTTGCATTCATTGGTGAAAGCACGCAGCCAGCCATGGAAGCAGTGCTCATAACGCGTGTTAACGATGGTGAGTGGAGCCGCGAAAGCCTTTTTGAAACCTCGGTAGACCCACTTGTCAATTTCGACTCCGAATCACCTAGCTTTGTGTTCTAACGGCTATCATGAACAAAAAATCCGCTCTACCCTCATTCAACGTACGGTTAGTCTCGCCTACCGTACGCACAGCCCTGATCACCTGTACGCTTTTTTTCGGTGCAGCTCATGCTGCCGATTTGCGTGAGGTCTATGAACAGGCGAAAACCTATGATGCGGAGTATCGAACCGCACAGTTTAATCTTGATGCGGCAAGCAGACGGGTGCCCTTAGCAGAATCTGCGTTTCGTCCGCAGCTGACTTTCGGAGCGGATGCAGGGCTCGGCACACTCGAGGACGACGGCGAAGGCGTCTATAAAGACACAGCTTTATCCCTCACTCTCTCTCAGTCACTTTACAACCGTTCAGATAAGAAACTTATTGACCAGGCTAAGCTAGGCGCCCTACAAGCAGAAGCGCAATATGCTGCCGCAGGTCAAACTTTGATTCTACGTGTCGCGACTGCTTATTTTGATGTGTTACGTGCGAGGGCCAGTCGGGAATTCAGCCAATCCGAACTCCAGGCGATTAGTCGTCAGAGAGAACAGGCTGAGAGACGCTTTGATGTTGGTCTAGTGCCCATCACGGACGTACGCTCCGCACAAGCACAATACGATCTGGCAGTTGCACAAGAAATTGCGGCGGCTAATGTGCTCGCCACAGCGCGAGAAGCTCTCCTGCGTATCAGTGGACTAGGCACGAATAATCTGGCAATACTCGCTAAAGATTTACCACTAACCCCCCCGAACCCTGCTGACATTGACCGATGGGTGAAGATTGCGAAAGAGCAAAATCTTGAACTCGTTATAGCAAGACTTGCATCTGAAAGTAGCAACACGCAAATTGATATTGAACTTGGCAACGATAGCCCAACACTGAGTCTTTTGGGAACTGCCGCATCCACAACCACCGATCAATTTGGCCGCAGTGATGCAAATCGCGGTGAAATCACACTGCAGTTCAGATTGCCCATTCTCACCGGTGGACGTGTAAAGGCATTGGTCGCTCAGGCACGCGATCAATCACGATCATCTGCCGAAAATCTGGTTGCACAGGAACGGGCAACTACACAACAAACTCGCGACGGTTACCGCGGAGTTCTGGCGTCCATCAGTCGAGTCAAAGCCCTTCGCCAAGCTCTGGTTTCCACACAAAAATCTGCTGAAGCAACAGAAGCTGGTTTTCGGGCTGGCACACGCACATCTGTTGAAGTGTTACAGGCTCTACGTGATACATACCGTGCACGATCTGACTATGCTGGTGCTAAATACGACTACATCATCAATTCCCTTAATTTAAAAGCTGCCTCAGGAACCTTGGCCGAAGAAGATATCTTTGCGATCAACCGTTTTCTTGTGGCTTCAGAAGAAAACTAATAAAACCGCATTGATGGTTAGTGCACACGCCGCAACCGCATAACAATTCTACTCAGCCCGTGGCCTATAAATTCCGGTGGCAGAAATACGTGGCGCCCAAATTCTGGCCTACGTGGCTGGGATTCGGATTCTTCTACCTGCTCACACGCCTACCCTTCGCTGCAGTCATGCGGGTCGGGCGAGGAATGGGGACGCTGATGTATCACCTCTTGCGAAGTCGCCGCAAAGTCACCCGTATCAATCTTAAACTGACCTTTCCAGCACTGAATGATTTCGAACGCGAGACACTAGCTCGTCGAGCTTTCCGCCACTTGGGCATGGCCACTGCGGAAACGGCTTGGATCTGGTATCGAAAAATAAATGAGATAAGCGACATCAAGCTAGCTGGTGCCGAACACGTTGATGCCGCATTAGAACGGGGAAAAGGTGTCATCCTTTTACAAGCTCATTTTACAGTACTAGAACTCTGTGGAGCAGTTGTAGGCGCACGCTGGCCAGTTTCGGCAGTTTACGATCCTCCTAAAAACCCACTATTTGCTGATTACCTTTTCAATCAACGATCCAGACATCTAACAGGACTGATAGATAACCGAGGTATTCGAGAGATGGTTCGGTGCCTAAGGCGTGGAGAAATGGTTTGGTATTCCCCTGACCAGAGTGTGGCAATCGATCACGGAGGTGTCGTTGCTCAATACTTTGGGCACCCTGCACTCACAACCAGCGGCACTGCTAGAATTATTAAAATGACTGGAGCAACAATCATCCCGTTTATACCCACACGCCGCGATGATGGTAGCGGGTATATGTTTACGTTCGGAGCACCACTTGAGCTTGACACCACCGATGCTCTGCTTGGGACTCAGAAAGTCAACGATGAGCTAGAAGCCCATGTCCGAACCCAACCTGAACAATATCTCTGGGCACACAAACGGTTCAAGCAACCGTCCAAACAATATGTCAACCCCTACAACTAGAAAAAAAACCCCACCTTGGCGCTATAGAATTCTCCTGCGAACGCTTAGTCCAATTCTTCTTGGCTATACATTATGGAAAACGATTAAGGGTGGTGATTGGAGGTACCTATATGAGCGCTTAGGACTTTACCGTTTTTCAATTTTGGAGACTCATGCCGACAATAATAAACTGTGGGTTCATGCAGCATCTGTAGGTGAAGTGATCACTGTACTTCCGCTGGTGAAATCCTGGCTAGCAACAGTCGACAAAGGTCAGGTTCTATTCACTACCGGAACTCCTACTGGTTGTGAAGTGCTGAATAAGCAAGACATAAACGGTATTACACATCAATATTTGCCCATCGATTTTCCAGGTGCTTGTCGTCGTTTTTTTCAACAAGCAGATGTAAGTCAGGGCTGGATTGTTGAAACAGAAATCTGGCCATGGCTTTACTCCACATGTCATCAAACAGGCGTAAAGCTCACTATCATCAATGGACGCCTGTCAGACAAAACCAGCAAGCAGTCAACTGGGTTCCTGGCTAGCAGTTATCATCAGGTAATTAGCGACGTTCAGATACTCGCTCGCACAGCCGAAGATGCTAGACGATTTATTTCATTGGGTGCCAAAGGCGACAACGTGAAAATAGCTGGTGATTTAAAATATGCCACTGGCAATGCACGGCCAGACATCGAGCCATTTATAAAGCAACCCTTTGTTCTTGCGGCATCGACCCATGCTGACGAAGAGCTGTGCTTGGCCGAAGCGTGGAGGCAAACTAAGAAAGGTAATGTCCTATTGGTCATTGCACCTCGCCACCCTGAGCGTAGTGCAACCGTATGCAACGATCTTGTAAAAATAGGATTTAGAGTGGCCCTCCATTCTATCGATAATTCACCCAGTGCTGAGCATGAAATATACATTGTAGATACGCTCGGCGAGCTCCCACTATTGTATCGATATGCAGTGGGAGCGTTTGTCGGCGGTTCACTTATAGAACGAGGTGGGCACAACATTATTGAGCCTGCCCAGTTTGCCTGCCCAACAGTTGTAGGGCCACACACCTTTAATTTTTCTGACATGGTAGCGCGATTGAAAAGCAACAACGCCATTGAGATTGCACTTACAGCTTCTGACGTTGCCGATTTTCTAGTGTCTGCAAGCGAGGGCAGCATTGCACAACAGGACATGGGAAAACGCGCGCAAGCTGTTGCAGACGTAGATCGTCAGGCTACTTTGGAAAACTATCAGAAACTGCTGTTCTAAGCACTTGTGCCAATTATCTTAGGTATATAAAGTTTGTTCTATCTATCCGCATTGAGACGAAGTACTACATGCATATTATTCTGAGTTTCCTAGGCTTTATTGTCACTGTCGTTATTTTATTGAAACGACTGGCAGACGCAGGTGTTAGCCTGGGCGGCCTTAATCCATTTCTATGGCATCAACAAAAACACTGGCAAGATAAAACCGATAAAAACCCAATTTTTGCCATCGAAGATCCGATGGAAGCCTCCGCACTTATCTTAACTGGGGCCACTAAAATCAGCGGTGATATGACATCGGAGCAGAAGAGCTTCCTGCTAAGTGTGTTTGAACAGGATTTTCATCTATCGGGAAAAGAATCAGCTGGGCTACTTGCCTCAAGCACCTCCCTTCTAGGTGATGGTCAGTCTATAAAGACTGATCTTGAGAAAGTATTAAAACCTAGTCTGGAAAATTTCTCACAAACACAGCTTGCATCAACTGTGAATATTCTAGATCGCCTCAGCCAACTGGATGTGGCTAATAATGAGCTGCTGCAAGAATTCGTTATAGAAGCCAAGCAATTATTGGAAGACAACTTTAATTAAAAAGATACTAATGTTTGATTTAGAAATCGCAAGTG